>NZ_BSPX01000093.1:0-14647 GCF_030161255.1 Zoogloea oryzae | reverse complement strand
CCTGCGCGGCACGGACCGCCCCGCCAGCCCGTCCGCCACGCCATTGCCACCGGGCCCCGAGTCCGACGGCCCGGCCGGCCGCGCCCTGCACATCGCGCGGCGGGCCTTCGATCGCGACATCCCGGTGCTCATCAACGGCGAAACCGGCACCGGCAAGGAAGTCCTGGCCCGCCGCCTCCACGACGAGAGCGAGCGCGCCGCCGGCCCCTTCGTGGCGATCAACTGCTCGTCACTGCCCGCCGGGTTGATCGAATCGGAGTTCTTCGGCTACGAGGACGGCGCCTTCACCGGCGGACGCCGCGGCGGCGCGCCGGGCAAGTTCGAGCTGGCCCGGGGCGGCACGCTGTTCCTCGACGAGATCGGCGACATGCCGCTGGAGCTCCAGGGCCGCCTGCTGCGGGTGCTGCAGGAGCGCAGCTTCACCCGGGTGGGCGGCGCCCGGCCGATCCGCTTCGACGCGCGCATCGTCACCGCCACTCACCGCAGCCTGGAGGCGCGGGTAGCCGAAGGGCTGTTCCGGGAGGATCTGTTCTACCGCATCAAGGGCGTGCGGGTGTGCCTGCCGGCCCTGCGCGAACGGGCCGACCGGGCGCTGCTCATCGAGGCGATGCTGGCGCGGGAGGCCAACGGCGAGCCGGTCCCGCGCCTGTCGACCGACGCCATGCGGGCGCTGATGGCCTACCCGTGGCCGGGCAACATCCGCCAGCTGGGCAACGTGCTGCGCCTGGCGCTGACCCTCGCCGAAGACGAAGGCGAGATCACCTGCGAACACCTGCCCGAGGAAGTGCTGGACTGCGGCGCAAGCGTCCGGCCCACGCCCGGCGCCCGGCCCGACACCCGCAACCTTTGCCTGCGCGACCTGGAACAGGAAGCCGTGAAGGCCACGATGGCCCGCTGCGGCGGCAACGTGTCGGCCGCGGCGCGCAGCTTGCGGGTGGCCCGCGCCACGCTTTATCGCAAGCTCAAGCTGTTCGGCATGATCGACTGAAGCACCCCGCGCCACTGGCTGGCGCGGGGCTGGCGAGTCAGCCCGCCAGGGCGGCGAGCAACTTGCCGTGGATGCCGCCGAAGCCGCCGTTGCTCATCACCAGGATGCGATCACCGGCCTTCGCCTCGGCCACGATGGCCTTCACCAGCGCGTCCAGGTCGTCCTCCACCACCGTCTTGGCGGCGATGGGCGCCAGCGCACCACGGGCGTCCCAGCCCAGGTTGGCGGCGTAGCAGAACACCTTGTCGGCCTGGGCCAGGCTGGCCGGCAGCTGATCCTTCATCACGCCCAGCTTCATGGTGTTGGAGCGCGGCTCCAGCACGGCCAGGATGCGCGCGTCGCCCACCTGCCGGCGCAGGCCCTCGACGGTGAGGGTGATCGCGGTGGGGTGATGGGCGAAGTCGTCATAGACCGTCACGTCGCGCACGGTGCCGCGCACCTCGAGCCGGCGCTTGACGCCCTCGAAGCGGGTCAGCGCGTCCAGCGCCACCTCGGGCGTCACGCCCACGTGGCGGGCGGCGGCGATGGCGGCCAGCGCGTTGGCGCGGTTGTGGGTGCCGGACAAGGGCAGGCGCTTGCGGCCGATCTCGCGGCCCTCGAAGCGCACCACCACCTCGTCCTCGAAGGCGCCCTCGGCCACCGACCAACCGGCGGCGTCGTTGAACCATTCGAGCTCCGACCAGCAGCCGCGCCCGATCACCCGTTGCAGCGACTCCTCGGCGCCGTTGGCGACGATCCGGCCCGACTTGGGAATGATCCGCACCAGATGGTGGAACTGGGTTTCGATCGCCGGCAGATCGGCAAAGATGTCCGCGTGGTCGAACTCCAGGTTGTTGAGGATCGCCGTGCGCGGGCGGTAATGGACGAACTTGGAGCGCTTGTCGCAGAAGGCGGTGTCGTATTCGTCGGCCTCGATCACGAAGAAGGGCGTCTCGCCCAGGCGCGCCGACACGCCGAAGTTCTTGGGCACGCCGCCCACCAGAAAGCCCGGCTTCATGCCGGCATCTTCGAGGATCCACGCCAGCAGCGAGGTGGTCGTCGTCTTGCCGTGGGTGCCGGCCACCGCCATCACCCAACGCCCCTGCAGCACGTTCTCGGCCAGCCACTGGGGGCCCGAGACATACGGCAGCCCCTGATCGAGGATCGCCTCGAGGAGCGGGTTGCCGCGGGAGATCGCGTTGCCGACCACGAAGACATCGGGCGCAAGGCCCAGCTGGTCGATGCCATAACCTTCGACGAGGCCGATGCCCTGCTCTTCGAGCTGGGTGCTCATCGGCGGATAGACGTTGGCGTCGCAGCCCGTCACCTTGTGGCCGGCGGCCCGAGCCAGCAGCGCCACGCCACCCATGAAAGTGCCGCAAATGCCAAGAATATGAATATGCATGGAATCCAGAAGGCGGCCGAAACAGCGCCGCAACAGTCGTGTGTAGAATGGGTGCCATTCTAATCGAACGGGGAGCTCCGACCGCCCATGCCGCGCCCTGCCGTTCCGCATCGCAGCAACCTGCGCCGCGAGATCGCCGCCCTGGCGGCCCGCATGATCGCCGAAGACGGCATCACCGATTACGGTTTCGCCAAACGCAAGGCCGCCCGCCAGCTGGGCGCGGTCAACGCCGACGAACTGCCCAACAACGCCGAGATCGAGGCTGAAGTCCGCACCTATCTCGCCGTCTTCCAGGATGAAGAGCACGTCGAACGCCAGCTCGTGATGCGCCTCGCCGCCATCGAGGTGATGCGCGAACTCGAACCCTTCCGCCCCTATCTCACCGGCGCCGTGCTCGAAGGCACCGCCGGCCGCTACTCCGAGGTCGAGATCGATCTCTTCCCCGAGAGCGCCAAGGAAGTCGAGATCTTCTTCCTCAACCAGAACGTCGCCTACGAACACCGGGAACCCCGCCGCAACCAGCCCGACGGGCCGGAAGCCATCCTGGTCTTCGACTGGGACGACATCCCCTTCAAGCTGCGCATCTACGCCCAGGACATCGAGCGCGTCAGCCGCCGCGGCGCCCACGGCGCCCGCCAGATGGAACGCGCACGGCTCTCCGTCGTCGAAGCCCTCGTCAGCAACACGCCGGCCACGGTCGGCACCACGCCATGAACCGAACCCTCAGTATCGCCCTCGTCGTCATCGTTGCCCTGGCCGCCGGCGCGGCCGGCATCTACTCGGCCCGCCGCGACGCGCCCCCGGCTGCCACCCCCGCCGCCTCGCCCGAACAGCAGGCCGCCCTCGACAAGCTCCTGGCGCTGGAGCTGCCCGACAGCGGCAGCGCCAAGCAGCCCCTCGCCAACTGGAAGGGCAAGGTGCTGGTGGTGAACTTCTGGGCCACCTGGTGCCCGCCGTGCCGCAAGGAAATCCCCGCCTTCTCGGCGATGAGCACCAAATACCAGGACAAGGGCGTCCAGTTCGTGGGGATCAGCATCGACACCGCCGACAACGTGCGCGATTTCCAGGCCGCCAACAAGGTCAGCTACCCGCTGGTGATCGCCTCGCCATCGGTCGTGGGGCTCACCGAGGCCCTCGGCAACACCTCCCAGGCGCTGCCCTTCACCGTGATCGTCACCCGGAACGGCCAACTCGGCCTCGTCAAGCTGGGCACCCTGTCCGAAGACGAACTTGACCGCAAACTGGCCGAACTGACCGGCTCCTGAACCCCGCCGCCAGCCCCTGGCGGTGGACAACTTGCGCCGAATTACGGCAAACTTGCGTCCATGACGCGCAAAAACCGCCATTGGGCCATCACCTCGGCTGAACAGACGCTGCACTGCGCACATGTTCAGCCCGGCCCCGGGGCCGTGATTTTCCGCACGCTCGTCCGAGCGGCGCACACCCCCGCACCTGCGCGCTTCCGTCCCAGCGCCCTTCGCGCCTAATTCCAGATACCGGCTCCCTGCCCTTCGGCGGGGACCAGCTCATTCAAGGGGAACACAATGGATCTTCGCAAGCTCAAGAAATTGATCGATCTGGTCCAGGAATCCGGCATTTCCGAACTCGAAGTCACCGAAGGCGAGGAAAAGGTCCGCATCGCCAAGCACGCTTCCGGCCCGGCCCCGGTCAATTACGTCACCCAGATGCCCGCCGCCGCGCCGGCCCCCGCCGCCGCGCCGGTTGCCGCAGCCGCCCCGGTTGCCGCCGAACCCGCCGTACCCGAAGGCCACGAGGTCAAGTCGCCGATGGTCGGCACCTTCTACCGCGCCAGCGCCCCGGGCGCCAAGCCGCTGGCCGAAGTCGGCCAGACCGTCGCCGTCGGCGACGTGCTGTGCATCATCGAAGCCATGAAGCTTATGAACGAGATCGAGGCCGACGCCGCCGGCGTCATCAAGGCGATCCTCGTCACCAACGGCGAACCCGTGGAATTCGGCGAACCGCTGTTCATCATCGGCTAAATCATGGCCATGTTCGAAAAGATCCTCATCGCCAACCGGGGTGAAATCGCCCTCCGGGTGCTGCGAGCCTGCCGCGAGCTGGGCATCAAGACCGTCGCGGTCCATTCCCAGCCCGACGCCGAAGCCAAGTACGTCAAGCTGGCCGACGAATCCGTGTGCATCGGCCCGGCTTCGTCCACCCTCAGCTACCTCAACATCCCGGCGCTCATATCGGCTGCAGAAGTCACCGACGCCGAAGCCATCCATCCCGGCTATGGCTTCCTGTCCGAAAACGCCGACTTCGCCGAGCGGGTCGAGCAATCCGGCTTCGTCTTCATCGGCCCCCGCGCCGAAACCATCCGCCTGATGGGCGACAAGGTCTCCGCCAAGGACGCCATGAAGGCCGCCGGCGTGCCCTGCGTGCCCGGCTCCGAAGGCGCCCTGCCCGACGACCCGAAGGAGATCGTCAAGATCGCCCGTGCCATCGGCTATCCGGTGATCATCAAGGCCGCCGGCGGCGGTGGCGGCCGCGGCATGCGCGTGGTGCACACCGAAGCGGCGCTGCTCAACGCGGTCACCACGACCCGCTCCGAAGCCGGCGCGTTCTTCGGCAACCCCATGGTGTACATGGAAAAGTTTCTGGAAAACCCGCGCCACGTGGAGATCCAGATCCTCGCCGACCAGCACGGCAACGCCATCCACCTGGGCGAGCGCGACTGCTCCATGCAGCGCCGTCACCAGAAGGTCATCGAGGAAGCGCCCGCGCCGGGCATCGAACGTCGCCACATCCTGCGCATCGGCGAACGCTGCGCCGAAGCCTGCCGCAAGATCGGCTACCGGGGCGCCGGCACCTTCGAGTTCCTCTACGAGAACGGCGAGTTCTACTTCATCGAGATGAACACCCGCGTCCAGGTCGAACACCCGGTCACCGAGCTCATCACCGGGGTCGACATCGTCCAGGAACAGATCCGCGTCGCTGCCGGCCAGAAGCTGCGCTACAAGCAGAAGGACATCGAGTTCCGCGGCCACGCCATCGAGTGCCGGATCAACGCCGAAGACCCGTTCAAGTTCACCCCCTGCCCGGGCAAGATCTCCAACTGGCACGTCCCCGGCGGCCCCGGCATCCGCGTCGATTCCCACGTGTACAACGGCTACACCGTGCCGCAGCACTATGACTCGATGATCGGCAAGCTGATCGCCTACGGCGACACCCGCGACCAGGCCATCCGCCGGATGCGCATCGCGCTGTCCGAGATGCTCGTCGAAGGCATCAAGACCAACATCCCGCTGCACCAGGAACTCATGCTCGACGCCCGCTTCGTTGAAGGCGGCACCAGCATCCACTACCTGGAGCACAAGCTGGCGGGGCGCAACGAGGTCAGCAAAAGCTGATGTGGATCTCCGTCATCCTGCAGGCTGATGCCACCCGCGCCGAGGCCCTGTCCGAGGCGCTGATGGAGCACGGCGCCCTGTCGGTCAGCATCGACGATGCCGACGCCGGCACCGACGCCGAGAAGCCCCAGTTCGGCGAGCCGGGCATGCACCCGGCCAGCCTGTGGGATCACAGCCGCGTCGTCGCCCTCTTCGACACCGACACCGACCTGGCCGAAGCCCTGGCAACCGCCTCGGCCGCCGCCGGGCTCGACGCGGTGCCGCCCTTCACCATCGAAGAAGTCGCCGAACAGAACTGGGTGCAGCTCACCCAGAGCCAGTTCGACCCGATCCGCATCACCGACCGACTGTGGATCGTGCCCTCGTGGCACGAAGCCCCCGCGCCGGACGCCATCAACCTGATCCTCGATCCGGGCATGGCCTTCGGCACCGGCTCCCACCCGACCACCCGGCTGTGCCTCGAATGGCTCACCGACGTGATCGAGCCGGGCGTCACCGTGCTCGACTACGGCTGCGGCTCCGGCATCCTCGCCATCGCCGCCGCGCGCCTGGGCGCGGGCGAAGTCACCGGCGTGGACATCGACGAGAAGGCCGTCGAGACCGCCGCCTTCAACGCCGAGACCAACGGCGTGAAGCTGCACCTGCAGGTCTCGTCCAAGCCCCTCGACGGCACCTTCCAGCGGGTCGTCGCCAACATCCTCACCAACCCGCTGAAGATGCTCGCGCCGCTCCTCGCGGCCCGCGTCGCACCCGGCGGCAGGCTCGCCCTCTCGGGCGTGCTCGAAGCCCAGGCGGACGAAGTCATCGAAGCCTACGCGCCCTTCATCGCGCTCACCGTCGGCGCCACGCACGACGGCTGGGTCCGCCTCGAAGGAGAACGACCGGTCACGCCATGATCCTCGCACGCTGCCCCGCCTGTGCCACGACCTTCCGGGTTCGCCCCGAGCAACTGCAGGCCCGGGGCGGGCGCGTGCGTTGCGGTCACTGCCAGCACGCCTTCAACGCGCTGGAAAGCCGCATCGCCGAGGACACCGAACCCACCGACACCCTCTCCCTGGCGCCCACGCCGGCACCCGCTGTCGAGGCGCCTGCCGAGCCGCCCATCTTCGTCCTCGAAGAGAAGCCCCAGGAAGACACCGCGCCTGTCGAGGCCACCGAGGCAGCCGCTGACTCCCCGCAGCCGGAAGCGATCGCCGCACCGGCCGACGAAGATCTCCTCGACCTCGACGACCTCCTGCCCGCCGACGAAGTCGTCGCCCAGGACACCCCCCAAGCATTCCCCGCCGAAACCGACACCCCGCCCGAGCCAGAAGACGCCCCCCACACCGACGTCCCTGCCGAAGAAGGTGACGGCGACGCCTTCGACACGCCCGAAGAACCCGCCCCGTCCGACGCCCCCAGCTTCGACCTGCCCGACAGCGAGCCCGTCGACGCCTTCCCGGACGAGCCCGCCGAAGAGCCCCAGCCCGCCGACGAAGCGGCGCCAGTCGCCCCCTTCGCCGACATCGATATCGACATCGACACGGCCGAACCCTGGCCGCCCGAAGCATCGCCCGCCACCGAGTTCGGCAGCGATGCCCCCGCCGCAGACACCACCGACGAGCGCGACGACTTCGACGACGTGATCGCCAGCGACGCCCCGCCCGCTGTCGAACCCTTCGAGGCGCCCCCCTTCCAGCCCGACTGGCCGTCCGCCGCCGATCTCGACCTGAAGGCCACGCCCGCCGAACCCGTCGATTTCGACGCCCTGCTCCACAAGCAGGACGAGGACCCGACCCCGCCGGAAGCCCTCGCCGCCACGCCCCACGACCAGCCCTGGCCGGCCAGCGAAGAGCCCGCCGCGATGCTCGCCCAGGCCCAGGCCGAAGCTGCCCTCGTGCCCATCGAGATCGACACCGGCGCCGACCCCCACCGGGCCGAACCAAAGATCGTCGCCGAAACCGTCGAGACCGTCGAATCCTACGAAGACGCCGACGACGAGCCGCCGATCGAACCCGATCCCGAGCCCGCCCCGTCGCCCGTGCTGCGTCAGGCCGCCTGGACCGCTGGCGCCACCCTGCTGAGCCTGGCCCTGCTGGCCCAGGGCGCGCTGGTGTTCCGCAGCGAGATCGTCCAGTCCTCGCCCCAGATGCGGCCCTTCATGGAAAGCCTGTGTGGCGCCCTCGGCTGCGAGCTGCCGCTGCCCCGCAACGCCGCCGACATCGCCATCGAAAGCTCCGACATCCAGCCCGACGCCGCCCGCGAAGCCTTCTTCACCCTGCACGCAACCCTGCGCAACCGGGCGGAGTTCCCCCAGGCCTATCCGCACCTCGAGATCACCCTCACCGACGCCCGCGACAAGGCCCTCGTCCGCAAGGTGCTCGAACCCGCCCAGTGGCTGCCCGCCGACGCCCCGAAAGATGCCTTCGCCGCCAAGCGCGAAGTCGCCACCCGGATCAGCTTCGAGGCCCCGGGCGTCGCCGCCGCGGGCTACCGCGTGTACGTCTTCTACCCCTGACGGCAGCCGCCGGCCGAACAACCGCCCAACCATCGCCGAAACATGTCCACGCTGATCTGTGGTTCCATCGCCTACGACTCGATCATGGTTTTCCATGACCGCTTCCGCAATCACATCCTGCCCGAGCAGCTGCACATCCTGAACGTCTCGTTCTTCGTGCCCGAGATGCGGCGCGAGTTCGGCGGCTGCGCCGGCAACATCGCCTACAACCTCAAGCTGCTGGGCGGCGAGCCGCTCATCATGGCCACCGTCGGCGACGACGCCACGCCCTACCTCGACCGCCTCGACGCCCTCGGCCTGCCGCGCACCCACGTCACCCAAGTGCCCGGCACCTTCACCGCCCAGGCCTTCATCACCACCGATCTCGACGACAACCAGATCACCGCCTTCCACCCGGGCGCGATGATCCATTCCCACGTCAACACCATCGGCCAGACCCGCGGCGTCACCCTCGGCATCGTCGCCCCGGACGGGCGCGACGGCATGCTCGAGCATTCCCGCCAGTTTGCCGAGGCCGGCATCCCCTTCATCTTCGATCCGGGCCAGGGCCTGCCGATGTTCAGCGGCAGCGAGCTCCTCGCCTGCCTGAAACTGGCCGACTACTGCACGGTCAACGACTACGAAGCGCGCCTGTTGTGTGAACGCACCGGCCGCTCGATCGAATCCCTGTCCGGCGAGGTCAAGGCGCTGATCGTCACCCGCGGCGGTGAAGGCTCCGAGATCCACACCGGCGGCACGCGCATCGACATCCCCTGCGCGGTGCCCACCCGCGTCGAAGACCCGACCGGCTGTGGCGACGCCTACCGCGCCGGCCTGCTCTACGGCATCGACCGCGGCCTCGACTGGGATCAGACCGGGCGCCTCGCCTCGCTGATGGGCGCCATCAAGATTGCCAGCCGCGGTGGCCAGAACCACGCGCCCAGCCGCGATGAAATCGCCGAGGCCTATCGCAAGGCCTTCGGCTCAACCCTTTGGTGAAAGGAAGAACGATGCGAATCCTGAATCTGGGCGTAGCCCTGCTTGCCGCCGTCACCGTCGCCGGTTGTGCCACCGGCCAGGGCGCGGGTGATTACCAGCGCACCGAAACCCGCCGCGTGATGAGCGTGCGCCTCGGCGTGATCGAAGGCGTGCGCGCGGTCAAGCTCGAAGGCACCAAGTCACCGGTGGGCACCATCGGCGGCGCAGCCGTCGGCGGCATCGCCGGCAGCACCGTCGGCGGCGGCAAGGGCTCGGCGATCGGTGCGGTGGTCGGCGCGGTGGTCGGCGGTCTGGCCGGCGCCGCGGCGGAAGAAGGCCTGACCCGCAGCCAGGGCGTCGAGATCACCCTCAAGATGGACAACGGCGAAATGCTCGCCATCACCCAGGAAGACCAGGGCGAGAACTTCAAGCCCGGCGAACGCGTCCGCCTGCTGCAGGACGGCCGCACCACCCGTGTGACCCGCTGAGCCTTCCCGCCCGGCAGCATCCAGCAAGGGAGCCCCCGCGGCTCCCTTCGCTTTTCTGGCGCCGTCACACGCCGGTAACCGCCCCTTCACCGGGCCGCAATGCGCCCTTCCCACAATGCGCGGAAACCCCACGAGGATTTCCGCCATGCTGCACAAGCAACAACAAGCTGCCCAACGCCCCGGTCGCAACCTGCACGTGGGCCTCGCGACCAGCCCCACCGAAGTGCTCGAAGCCCAGAAGCTGCGCTACCGCGTGTTCGCCGACGAGATGGGCGCCCGCCTCAACCCGCGCACGCCGGGTGTCGATCGCGACCTCTACGACCCGTTCTGCGAGCACCTGATCGTTCGCGACGAGGACGCCGGCCGCATCGTCGGCACCTACCGCATCCTGTCGCCCTCCGCCTCCCGCGAAGTGGGCAGCTACTACTCGGAAAACGAGTTCGACCTCACCCGCCTGCGCCACCTCAAAAGCCGCATGGTCGAGATCGGCCGCTCCTGCATCGACGCCGAATACCGCTCCGGCGCGGTGATCACCCTGCTGTGGTCGGGCCTCGCCCGCTACATGCTCGAGAACAACTACGACTACCTCATCGGCTGCGCCTCGGTGAGCATGGCCGACGGCGGGCACATGGCGGCCAGCCTGTATAATCGGCTGAAGGACGAACACCTCTGCCCGCTCGAGTACCGCGTGTTCCCCCGCACCCCGCTGCCCCTCGCCGCCCTCCGTCAGGACCTCGACGCCGAAACCCCGCCGCTCATCAAGGGCTACCTCCGGGCTGGCGCGTGGATCTGCGGCGAACCGGCCTGGGATCCTGACTTCAACACGGCCGATCTGCCCGTCCTGCTGCCGGTTTCCCGGCTCGACGCCCGCTACGCCAAGCACTTCATGGGACGCAAGGACTGAAACCCGACAGCCCCGCTCCGTTCGCAATCCGCCTCGCCCGCTACCTGGGCCTAGCCGGCCACATCGCCGTCGGCGTGGCCATCGCGGCGGCGGCCTTCCCCTTCCTCGGCCCGCTACCCCGGCGCCGGCTCAAGCAGTGGTGGTCGGCCCGGTTGGTAAGGGTGCTCGGCGTCACGCTGCATATCCGCGGCGGCGACGACGTGGCGCCCGGCTGCCTGCTGGTAGCCAACCACGTCTCGTGGCTGGACATCTTCATCATCAACGCCGCTTGGCCCGCTGCCTTCATCTCGAAGGCCGAGGTGCGCCAGTGGCCGCTGTTCGGCTGGCTCGCCGTGAAGAGCGAGACCGTCTTCCTGCACCGGGGCAGCCGCGGCCACGCGAAGGTCGTGAATGGCGAGATTGCCGAGCTGCTGGACGACGGCCAGTACGTGGCGCTGTTCCCCGAGGGCACGACCACCGACGGCAGCACCCTGCACAACTTCCACGGCGCGCTGCTCCAGCCGGCCATCGACGCCGGCGCCTTGATTCAGCCGCTGGCGATTGCCTACCGCCTGCCGGACGGGCGCTTCACCCGGGCGCCGGCCTACGACGGCGACGTGAGCCTGGGCGAATGCCTGCGGGCCATCGTCGGCGAGCGCCGCATCGTTGCCCGCATCGACGTGGCGCCGGCGCTGTGCACCCGCGAGACGCCGGATCGCAAGGCCCTCGCCCACACGGCCCGGGCCGCGATCCTCGAACGCATCGAAAGCGCCTGAAGCCCGCCATTCCGGCAGGCTGAAGATCAGATCAGCAGAAGAAAAGATGGGCCTGAAACGGCCCGCTCAGGACGGCTTGAGCTTGCCGTGGGTGAGCCCGGGGCAAGCCACCTGGAACACCTTGCGGTCTTCCAGCCGCACCGCGGTGAGCTCGCGCCCCCACAGGCAGCCGGAATCCAGCGCCAGCAGCTTGGGCTCGATGCGCAGCCCGAGGGCCGACCAGTGGCCGAACACCACCGTCGCATCGGCGCTCTTCCGGCCCGGCACCTCAAACCACGGCACGTAGCCCTTCGGCGCCTTGGTGACCTCGCCCTTCACCTTGAAATCCATCACCCCATCGGGCGTGCAGAAGCGCATCCGCGTCATCGCATTGACGATCACCCGGATCCGCTCGTAATCCCGCAGCCCGTCATGCCAGGCGGCCGGCTCGCTGCCCCACATGTTGTTGAGCAGATCGGCGTGATAGGGGCCAGCCAGCGCCCCCTCCACCTCCCGCGCCAGGGCCCGCGCCTGGGTGACCGTCCAGCCAGGCAGCAGCCCCGCGTGGACCATCGCGAAGCCGTCTTCCAGGTGCATCAGCGGGCGGGTGCGCAGCCAGCCCAGCAGGGCGTCCCGGTCCGGCGCGTCGAGCACCGCCTGGATGGTGTCGTCCTTGCCCCGGGCGCGCACGGTGCCGTAGGCCACCATCAGCAGGTACAGATCGTGATTGCCCAGCACCGTAACCGCTGACGAGCCCAGATCGCGCACGAAGCGCAGGGTCTGGAGCGAATCGGGCCCGCGATTGACCAGATCGCCCACCAGCCACAGGCGATCCCGGGCGGGGTCGAAGTCGATCCGGTTGAGGAGCGCAGTGAGGGACGTGAAGCAGCCCTGGATGTCGCCAATCGCGTAAGTTGCCATGATGTTCAGGCCCGCCGTCCGGGCTTATCCACCACCGTCAGCGCCGGCGGCGACGGTGACGGGGTGTATTCGGGTACCCAGCGGCGCAGCTCGCGGCGAACCTCCAGCGCGCCCACCGGGCGGCGCTGGCGCAGCCATTGCAGCAGCGCGTCAAGGGTGCCTTCCTCGACTGGCTGGGCACGGGCGATGCGCAGCTTGGGGTGATGGGTGGCGCGGGTTTCCTCGGCGTCGGCCAGCACCTCTTCGTAGAGCTTCTCGCCGGGGCGCAGGCCGGTGAAAACGATGCGGATCTGCTCTTCGCTGCGGCCCGAGAGGCGGATCATGTCCCGCGCGAGTTCGGCGATCTTCACCGGCTCACCCATGTCGAGCACGAAGATTTCGCCGCCCTTGCCCATCGAGCCGGCCTGCAGCACCAGCTGCGCCGCCTCGGGGATGGACATGAAGAAGCGGGTGATCTCCGGGTGGGTCACCGTCACCGGGCCACCGGTGGCGATCTGTTCCTGGAACTTGGGGATCACGCTGCCGGCGCTGCCCAGCACGTTGCCGAAGCGGACGATCTCGAACTGGGTCTTGCCCTCGGTCGACATGGCCTGGCAGACCTTCTCGGCGAGCCGCTTGGTGGCGCCCATCACGTTGGTCGGATTGACCGCCTTATCGGTGGACACCAGCACGAAGCGCGACACCCCGCAGGCCACCGCGCTGCGCGCCACCTGCCATGTGCCCAGCACGTTGTTGCGCACCGCCTGCCAGGCGTTGTCCTCTTCCATCAGCGGAACATGCTTGTAAGCCGCGGCGTGGAAGATCACGTGGGGGTGGAAGCGGGTGATGACCTCATCCACCCGCACCGCGTCCTTCACGTCGCCGGCCAGCGCTACCAACTGGATGTTCGGGTAATGGACCGCGAACTCCTCGCACAGCCGATACAGCGCAAACTCGCTGATGTCGAAGCACACCAGGATCGACGGCTCGTAACGGGCGATCTGGCGGCACAGCTCGGTGCCGATGGAGCCGCCGGCGCCGGTCACCATCACCGACTTGCCGCGCAGGTATTCGCGCACCTCGGCGGTGTGGATGCGCACCGGATCGCGGCCGAGCAAGTCTTCCACGTCCACGTTGCGCACTTCGCTCACCTTGATGCGTCCGGTCATCACGTCGGCGATGGCCGGCACGATCAGCGCCTTCACCCCTGCCCGAACGCACGCGCTGGCCACCTTGCGGCGCACCTCGTGGCGCTCGTTGGGCATCGCGATGATGGCATGGCCGACCTTGTATTCCTCCGCGATCCGCTCCAGATCGGCGATCCGGCCGAGCACCTTGCAGCCATAAACCTCGCGCCCCTGGCTGGCCTTGTTGTCGTCGAGCAGGCCCACGACGCGCCACTCGGCCGACCGCGACAGCTCGCGCACCAGGCTCACCGCGGCCTCGCCGGTGCCCAGCACCACCACCGGCTGGCCGAGGGCCCGCAGCCCACCATAAAGCCGGGATTCCTTCCAGGTGCGGTAGAGCACCCGCGAGCCGCCCATGTACATGGCCAGCAGCAGCGGCTGCATCGCAAAGACCAGTCGCGGCACCTCCGGCGCGGAGCGCACCGCGACCACCACCACCAGCGGCGTGAGCAGCGCGGACACCACCACTGCCCGCGCAATGCAGACGAGATCGGGCAGGCTCGCGAAGACCCAGATGCTCCGGTACAGCCCGAAAGCACGCAGCAGCAAGCCCTGGAGCACCAGCGTGACGGCCAGCCCCTGGTAGAGGCCGGCGTTGAAATCCTTCGGAATATCGAAGTTGAAGCGGACGAGGTAGGCCAGCCACCAGGCCAGCGCCACGCCGACCACGTCGGACAGATAGACCAGCGAAGGGTGAAAGACTTTCTTGATCAAGGCCTGGGCGCCTCGGCGGCCTCGAACCGGCGCCACGCGCGGTCGATCAGCCAGCCAAGGATCATGTAGACGAATATCCACATTGTAATCATGACGCACTGCAGCGAGAACCCTAGTGGCAAGCCTGCAACAGCCGAGCCCCCCGCCGCGGCCATCAGGGCATAGGCCGCCAGCGCCGTGCCCCGGTGCCCGAAGCCCATCCGCACCAGCCGCTGGTAGTAGTGAGTGCGGTGGGCCTGCCAGATTTTCTCGCCGCGCAGCGCCCGGCGCAGCAGGGTCACCGTCGCATCCGCGATAAAGGGCGAGAACACCAGCAGCGGAAACCACAAGGGCCAGGCCCCGGCTTCATGGCCGGCCAGCCCCAGCGCCCCGGCCATGAAACCCAGCGGCACCGAGCCCGAATCGCCCATGAAGATCTTCGCCGGATGGAAGTTGAAGCACAGAAAGCCCAGCGCCGCGGCGGCGACCCCCGCGCCCAGCGCCGCCAGCCCCGGTTGCCCGGCCGCCAGCGCCGCCCAGGCCA
>NZ_BSPX01000092.1:0-14772 GCF_030161255.1 Zoogloea oryzae | reverse complement strand
CCACCGCGCCGGCCGGGGTGCTGGAGGTGGCCCGGCCGGGCGAGATCCGCGCCATCAGCCTGCGCATCTTCGACCGCACGTTTGCGGTCACCTATCTGCTGGAGGCGGTGGCCGTGGCGATTGGTCTTGCCGGCGTGGCGGCGAGCTTTGCGGCGCTGGCAGCGGCCCGGCGGCGGGAGTTCGGGATGCTCCGCCATCTGGGCCTGACCCGCCGCCAGATCGGCTGGATGCTGGCCCAGGAGGGCGCGCTGGCGGCTGGCGTGGGCGTGCTCGCCGGGCTGGCCGTGGGCGGCGCCATCGGGTTGGTGCTGATCGAGGTGGTCAATCGCCAGAGCTTTCACTGGAGCATGGACCTGCACGTGCCGTGGCTGTCGCTGGCGGTGTTCGGCGCCGGGCTGGTGGCCCTGGGGGCGGGCGCGGCGGTGCTCGCCGGGCGGCAGGCGATGCGTCAGGACGCGGTGCTGGCGGTGCGGGAGGATTGGTGATGGGGCTGGCGCAGCGAAAAGCCGGGGCCATGCAGCGCAGCACTGCATGCGTGCACTTTTTAAGTGCAACACCCGAGTTCGGAACTTCAACGATGCTGAAAAAAGCATCGGCGCCGGAGTTCGGAGCTCGACCATTGCTGCTTTTTGCTGCAACGATGCACTTATCAAGTGCATTTGCCGAGCTTCGAGCTCCGGTATTGATGCTTTTTGCAGCAATGGTGGAGCTCGGAACTGCAACGGTGCAGTTCGGAACTGCAATCGCAGCGCGATGGGCTTTGGCGATGCAGGCGGGCGCCAGGCATCCACGCCCGGGAAGGGGCCGGTCTGTCCACCCCGCTGCAACAGGCCTGCCCGACGCTGGAGGCCTGGCATGAAGCACGGTGCAAACCCCCATGCGATGCGCCGTCGCCTGCTGCTGGCGCTGGCGACCCTGCCTGGTTGGGGGGCGGCGTGGGCGGCGGACTTTGCCCCGGTGCTCCCCGGCCGGCGGCTGGTGTTTCCGGCCGATCACGGCGCCCATCCGGATTTCCGCACCGAGTGGTGGTATGCCACCGGCTGGCTGGCGCTGCCGGATGGGCGTCCGCTGGGTTTTCAGGTGACCTTCTTCCGGGTGCGTACCGGCGTGGGGGAGGGCAGCCCCAGCGCCTTTGCGCCGCGTCAGCTGGTGATGGCCCACGCGGCAATCGCCGACCCGCAGCTGGGGCGCCTGCGCCATGACGAGCGCTCGGCCCGGGTGGGCTTCGGTCGCGCCGGCTTCGAGACGGAGCGTACGGCCGTGTGGTGCGGCGACTGGCGCTTTGCGCTGGATGATGGGCGCTACCGGGCGGAGGTGCGCGCGGCGGATTTCGCCTACGCGCTCGATCTGCTGCCCGACGGCCCGCCGCTGCTCAACGGCAAGGCCGGCTTCTCGGCCAAGGCGGCCGATCCGCGCCACGCCAGCTACTACTACAGCCGGCCCCAGCTGGCGGTGAGCGGCACGGTGACGCTGGATGGGCGCAGCCAGCCGGTGACGGGCAAGGCCTGGCTGGATCACGAGTGGTCCAGCGAGCTGATGCCGGAAGGCGCCCAGGGTTGGGACTGGCTGGGCGCCAATCTGGACGACGGCAGCGGGCTGATGGCCTTCCGGATGCGCGGGCAGGATGGCAGGCCGATGTGGTCCGCAGCCAGCTGGCGCATGGCGGACGGCACGGCGCGCATCCTCACGCCCGCCGATGTGCGCTTCGAACCCCTGCGTGACTGGCGCTCGCCCCGCACCGGCATCCGCTACCCCTTGGCCTGGCGGCTGACGGTGGCGGGCCGGGTGTTCGAACTGCAACCCCTCATCGACGACCAGGAACTCGACAGCCGCCGCTCCACCGGCGCGGTGTATTGGGAAGGCGCGGTGCGCCTGCTGGCCGATGGCCGCGAGGTGGGGCGGGGCTATCTGGAGATGACGGGGTATGGGGAGCGGATTCGGGTGGGGTAGCGGGGAGCGGGCATCACGGCGAACGGGCGGGCGCCGGGCCTTCGTAAGGCAGGCTGGACAGCGCCTTGAAGTTGAGCGAGGTGTAACGCAGGGCGGCGAGCCGGCAGGCCATCGGGCCGATCTCGTGCTGCTTGAAGATGTTGTTGCCGGATAGGTTGACCTCGTGGCACTGGAGGCGGGCGGTGACGCCGGGGGCCAGGGGATCGCCGTTCCGGCATTCGTTCATGTAATGCAGGATGTCGGCGTCTTCGAAGATCAGATGGGCGGACTCCACGCTTTTGAGGTTGTGGTCTCGCCGCGCATGATCGGTTGCGAAGAAGCCGCTCACCGGCGTCGGGTTGAAGCCGATGATCTTGTGGACGCCCGGATTGCGAAAGGCCGTGTAAAACGCCAGCCCCGCGCCGAGGGAGTGACCGACCAGAGTGATGCGGGGCTGGGGGGGGCGGCCTGGGTCGTGCTCCCGGAGCTCCTCCTCGCGGATCTGGACCTGCTCCAGCAGGCGCGGATAGGTGCGCGCCGCCTGGCTGTACTGGTCATGGAAGAGCGGCAGCAGGGCGGTCAGGAAGCGCAGGTTAGACCACCAGCCGCCGCTGCCCTGGGTGCCGCGGAACACGATGGCGTATTCGGTGCGGGGGGAGGTCTCGCCGGCGGCCTTGGCCACCCGGTAGTCCCGCGCCCACACCTCGATGAGCAGATCGGGCACGAAAAAGTGGTAGCCGAGGGCGCGGGGAATCCGGTCGAAATCGTAGAGCCTTTCCCAGCCGGGGATCAGCAGTGGAATGGCGACCTTTGCGTCGTTGGCCGGGTCGCAGTCGGTGTGGAAGTTGATGGCGCCGACTTTTTTGTCCCTGAACGCCCGGTCGCCAAAGCGGGCCAGGATGTCCTGCTTCCAGTCTTCGGTCTGGGGCTGGTCGAGGCCGTCGGGGGCGTCGCCCGGATCGGCAGGCAGATCCGCCAGCCCCCTGGCTTGCCGGCGCGCCTTGATCCAGTCCTTGCGGTCGAAGGCCCTGTAGGTGTCGGCAGCCATCAGCGCGTAATGGGCAAACCGCTCGGCCACCTCGAAGTGGTGGCGGCAGTTGTCGTTGCGGGCCTTGCCGTTCCAGGGATAGCAGTCTTCAGGTGTCATCCGGGCGACGCTGGCCCGGGCGGGGGCGGGCGGCGAGCTCATGTCGATCAGGTCGCCAGCCTGGGCCTGGGCGGACAGGATCAGGCCGGCGATCCACATCGGCAGCCGGGCTGCGCCGTTGCGGCGGAAGTGCTGGAACATGGTTGTGACCCTCGGCAGGCTTCAGCGCTTCCTGATATCCGCACAGCGTGAGGGGTAGGCCCGCGTCTCGACCTTGCCGTGCACCCGCAGGGGGACGGGCCCTGCGGCACTGCGCGCCGCCACGGCGGGGGATTGGATGTCTTCCGTAGGGCGCACCCGGTCTTCACATTTGCTGCCGGCGTTGGCGGGGGCGTCGCCAATGGACCAGTGAGCCAGGGCCTTGGGGGCGCCCGTCGGGGCCGGGCCGACATCGACGCCGTAGCTCGCCAGCCGGTTGATCATCCAGCCCAGGGAAATGTCGGGCAGCCCCGTTTCGCCTTCGTAGCCGCCGCCCACATCGGCATGGGCGCCGGGGAACCATTCCTGCTCCAGCTTGGTGAGTTCGGCGTTGTAGGCCGGGCACAGGAGCAGCGGATGGAAGCGGCTGCGCTTTTCGTCCAGCGACATCGCGTGGGCGATGTGGCGGACGGGCGGGTAGCTGCCGGTCTTGTAGCGGTCACCCTTCTTGCGGTTGGGTTTTTCCTTGCACACGCCATAGTCGACGAAGGCCGAGCCGGGCACGGTGTCCCACACGCCCAGTAGGGTGACCTCTGCGCCCTGCATCTGCAGCTTGAGGCGCCGGTCGATCCTGGCGGCCAGCGGCGGAGGAGCGCCGGGTTTCCAGTTCGTCCAGGCTGCGGCGTGATCGTCGTCGGCCTGGTCCTTGACGATCTCCTGGATCGCGTTGGCGTGTTTGAGTTGGCTGTCGCGGTCGCCTTCCTTCGGCGCTATTCCGGCGTAGGCAATCTGCCCGGCAAGGTTACGAGCCGCGTGGGCGCCCCGGCTGAAGCCGAAGATGAAGATGCGGTCACCGGCCTGGTACTGCTCGCCCAGAAAGGCGTAGCCGCAGCGCATCCGGCGCTCCATGCCGTGCCCCAGCACGTTGCCGAAGATCGGGTTGGTGGTAGAGCCGACGCCCGGAATATAGGCGGCGGCAAAGCCGTCCTTGCGATTGGCGAGCAGCAGTTCATGGAGTCGCCACACGTTGGTGCGGGAATCGGAAGCGTTACCTGTGCCGTCGAGAAAGACGAACAGATCCTGGGCCGACCGAGTGGCGGTGCTGCCGCTCGCCGGCCGCACCGTGATGTCCATCTCGCATTCGTAGGCTGCGGCGCCGAAGCTCTGGATGAGCAGCAGCGCGCCCGCAGACAGCACCGTCGCGATGCGCCTTTTCACGCTCTTCATGGTTTTCTCCCTGTTTGAGTAGTTCTTTTGCATGCCCAGGTTTTGGTATAGCAGGCGCATGGCATTCAGACAGAAATAAATGGTGCCATCTTGAAGTCCGACGGGTCTCCCTCATCTATGCCGAAGACAGAAATCCGGAGGCCCTATGCGCTACGACAAGTTCACCACCAAATTCCAGCAAGCCCTTTCCGATGCCCAGAGCCTCGCGGTGGGCAACGACCAGCAATTCATCGAGCCCCAGCACCTGCTGCTGGCGCTGCTCAACCAGGACGACGGCAGCACTGCTTCGCTCCTGCAGCGGGCCGGCGTGAATGGCGCGGCGCTCAAGACGGCGCTCGTCAAGGCGCTCGATCGTCTGCCCAAGGTGCAGGGCCACGGCGGCGAGGTGTCCGTCGGGCGTGACTTGGGCAACCTGCTCAACCTCACCGACAAGGCTGCCCAGCAGCGCGGCGATGAGTTCATCGCCAGCGAGATGTTCCTGCTGGCCCTGGCCGACGACAAGGGCGAGACCGGCCGCCTGCTGAAGGAACACGGCCTCACCAAGAAGGCGCTGGAGCAGGCCATCGACGCCGTGCGCGGCGGCCAGAACGTGGGCAGCGCCGACGCCGAGAGCCAGCGCGAGGCGCTGAAGAAATATTGCGTCGATCTGACCGACCGCGCCCGCCAGGGCAAGCTCGACCCGGTGATCGGCCGCGACGACGAGATCCGCCGGGCGATCCAGATCCTCCAGCGTCGCACCAAGAACAACCCGGTGCTGATCGGCGAGCCGGGCGTGGGCAAGACGGCCATCGTCGAAGGCCTCGCCCAGCGCATCATCAATGGCGAAGTGCCCGAGACGCTGAAGGGCAAGCGCGTGCTGGTGCTCGACATGGCGGGGCTGCTGGCCGGCGCCAAGTATCGCGGCGAGTTCGAGGAGCGCCTGAAGGCGGTGCTGAACGACATCGCCAAGGACGAAGGCCGGATCATCCTGTTCATCGACGAAATCCACACCATGGTGGGCGCCGGCAAGGCCGAAGGCGCCATCGACGCCGGCAACATGCTCAAGCCCGCGCTGGCCCGCGGCGAACTCCACTGCATCGGCGCCACCACCCTGGACGAGTACCGCAAGTACATCGAGAAGGACGCCGCACTGGAGCGCCGCTTCCAGAAGGTGCTGGTGGATGAGCCGTCGGTCGAATCGACCATCGCCATCCTCCGCGGCCTGCAGGAGAAGTACGAGCTCCACCACGGCGTGGACATCACCGACCCGGCCATCGTCGCCGCGGCCGAGCTGTCGCACCGTTACATCACCGACCGCTTCCTGCCCGACAAGGCCATCGACCTGATCGACGAGGCCGCCGCGCGTATCAAGATGGAGATCGACTCCAAGCCCGAGGTGATGGACAAGCTCGAACGCCGCCGCATCCAGCTGGAGATCGAGCAGCTGGCGGTGCAGAAGGAGAAGGACGAAGCCTCGCAAAAGCGCCTGGCGCTGATCGAGGAAGAGATCGCCCGGATCAAGAAGGAATACTCGGATCTGGAAGAAATCTGGAAGGCCGAGAAATCCGCGGTGCAGGGCTCGGCCCAGATCAAGGAAGAGATCGACCACCTGAAGGCCGACATCGCCCGCCTGCAGCGTGAAGGCAAGCTCGAGAAGGTGGCAGAGCTGCAGTACGGCAAGCTGCCCCAGCTCGAGGCGCAGCTCAAGAAGGCCGAAGCCGGCGGCGACGCCAGGCCGGCCAACAAGCTGCTGCGCACCCAGGTGGGCGCCGAGGAGATCGCCGAGGTGGTGAGCCGCGCCACCGGCATCCCGGTGTCGAAGATGATGCAGGGCGAGCGCGAGAAGCTGCTGCACATGGAAGACAAGCTGCACCAGCGCGTGGTGGGCCAGGACGAGGCCGTGCGCCTGGTGGCCGACGCCATCCGCCGCTCCCGCGCCGGCCTGTCGGACGAGAACCGGCCCTATGGCTCCTTCCTGTTCCTCGGCCCCACGGGCGTGGGCAAGACCGAGCTGTGCAAGGCGCTGGCCGAGTTCATGTTCGATGCCGAGGATCACCTCATCCGCATCGACATGAGCGAGTTCATGGAGAAGCATTCGGTGGCTCGCCTGATCGGCGCGCCTCCGGGCTATGTAGGCTACGAGGAGGGCGGTTACCTCACCGAGCAGGTGCGTCGCAAGCCGTACTCGGTGATCCTCTTCGACGAGGTGGAGAAGGCCCACCCGGACGTCTTCAACGTGCTCCTGCAGGTGCTCGACGACGGTCGCATGACCGACGGCCAGGGCCGCACGGTGGACTTCAAGAACACCGTGATCGTGATGACCAGCAACCTCGGCAGCCAGATGATCCAGCAGATGTCCGGCGATGATTATCAGGTCATCAAGCTTGCGGTGATGGCCGAGGTGAAGACCTACTTCCGGCCGGAGTTCATCAACCGGATCGACGAGGTGGTGGTCTTCCACGCGCTCGACGAGAAGCACATCGCGTCCATCGCGCGCATCCAGCTGGCTTATCTCGAGAAGCGCCTGGCGCGGCTCGACATGCACCTGGACGTGAGCGACGCGGCCTTGATGGAGCTCGCCAGCGCCGGCTTCGACCCGGTGTTCGGCGCCCGGCCGCTCAAGCGGGCGATCCAGGAGCACATCGAGAACCCGCTCGCCAAGCGCATCCTCGAAGGGCAGTTTGCCGCCAAGGACACCATCAAGGTGGATTGCGCCGACCGGAAGATCACTTTCGTGAAGGCATGACGATCGTTTGACCGTGTTTGCCCGGAAGGCCCGCAGCGATGCGGGCCTTCTGTTTTTGCGGGGCAGGGCAGTGAATGCCGATTGACTTTCAATAGCGCTGAAATTATATTCAGCATTATTCTGATCAACTAATCCCGGTCATCCCATGCCCGTCGTCGTCAAGCGCCTGATCGCGCTGCTGTTGTGTATTGCCCAGCTGGGTTGCGTCACCTCGGCCTGGATGGAAGACCAATATTCCAAGGACACCATCCGCAGCTTCACGGTCACCGGCGACGGCAGCGAGCTGGTCGTGCTGGGCGACAACTACCACTATTTCTTCCCGTCGTCGTCGGTGCTCCTGAAGCTACTGACCTGGGAAGGGCGGCCCTTGCTGGAGGCGAACCTCAGCCATACATTCTCTGCCGACGGGGACAAGGTCAAAGGGGCGCTCTACCTGTCGGCCAAGAGCGCCAGCCTCGACGCCGCGCAGCGGGCGTTCCTGCTTAAGGCGGGCTTCAGGGAGGTGGAGTCCCACCAGAAGATGTACGAACGCGTCGATCTGGAAGGCCGTCGCTTCAGCGCGGTGGGCGTGCAGGTGCCCGACGACGTTGCGTTCGCACGCCCCTACGAGGTGAGCATCCGGGAGGTGACGCCGCCGGGCAAATACGCCGCCAAGCTGCTGGCGACACCGGTCACGGTGGCGGCCGACGGTGCGCTGATCGTGGGCGGTTTCGCGGTGCTGCTCGTTTTCTGTACGGCGACGATGGTTGTGGACGGCTGCAGGGTGCGTAAATGAAATGACCATCCGCTTGACCCATTCAAGACACGCTATTTAACGTTTTCCGCTTCCGACGCGCGGGGCTTTGGCGGATAAGCCGATATACTTGCGCGATTGAATTGAACCCATTACTCGGAAAGGATTTTTCATGCAGGAAGACGACGACAACCAGAACCTCGTGCTCGGCATTCTCTTTGGCGTCATTGCGCTGGTCATCGGCCTGGTGATCGGTCTTGCCTCCTACGTCACCGGCCAGACCCGTGAAGCCGCACCGGCTGCCGTGGCCGCCGTCGAGGCCCCCGAGATCGCCGAAGTGGGCGAGCCCCTGATCAAGCTGTACTTCGATTCCGGCAAGGCCGAGCTGCCCGCCAACGCCGCCGAGGAAGTCGCCAAGGTCGTCGCCAAGCTGCACGAAGAACCCGCCAAGCTGGTGCTGATCTCCGGCTACCACGACGAAACCGGCGGTGCCGCCGTCAACGCCGAGGTCGCCAAGGCCCGCGCCCTGGCCGTCAAGGACGCCCTGATCGCCGCCGGCATCCCCGCCGACAAGGTGAACCTGCGCAAGCCGGCCATCACCCTGGGTGGTGGCGACGCTGCCGAAGCGCGCCGCGTGGAAGTGCGCGTGCAGTAATCGCCGCACTACGCAGCCAAAAGAAAGCCGGGTCCGCCCGGCTTTTTTCGTTCACGGCCGGGGCAGATCGATGCCGGGCTCGGCTACCATCCGCCCATGATCCGCTACCAGACCCTCGCCGAGCAGACCGGGCAACTCATCGAAAGCGGCGTGCTGCGCCCGGGAGAACGTCTGCCGTCGGTGCGCCAGGCCTGCCGCATCCACGACGTGAGCCCGGTCACCGTGACCCAGGCCTACGCGCTGCTGGAGAGCCGCGGGCTCGTCGAGGCGCGGCCGCGCTCCGGTTACTTTGTCTGCGCCCGCCGCGTCCAGCGCCTGCCCGAGCCGGCCATGAGCCGCCCGCAGCCGGACTTCACCGAGCTGCAGGTGAGCGACTTCATCTTCCAGATCCTCGACAGCGTGAAGGACCCGGCCGTGGTGCCGCTGGGTTCCAGCTTTCCGGCGCCCGAGCTGTTCCCCCTCGACCGGCTGGGCCGCTGCCTCGCCCACGCGGCCCGGCATCTCGATCCGCGGGCCACCATCACCGACCTGCCGCCCGGCAACGAGGAGCTGCGCCGCCAGCTGGCGCTGCGCTACCTCGGCCACGGCGCGCAGGTGTCGCCGCGGGAGATCGTCATCACCTCCGGCGCGATGGAAGGGCTCAACCTGTGCCTGCAGGCGGTGACGCGGCCGGGCGACCTGATCGCCGTCGAATCGCCCACCTTCTACGCTGGCCTGCAGGCGGCCGAGCGGCGCGGACTGCGGGTGGCGGAGATTCCGTCGCACCCGCGGGAGGGCGTCAGCATCGAGGCGCTGGCCGAGCTGCTGCGCCACCACCGGGTAAGCGCCTGCCTGTTCATGCTCAACTTTGCCAACCCTACCGGCGCGCGGATGCCCGACGCCCGCCGGCGCGAGCTGGTGGCGCTCCTCACCCGCCATCAGGTGCCGCTGATCGAGGACGACGTGTACGCCGAGCTGTACTTCGGCGACACCGCGCCCCTGTGCTCCAAGGCCGTGGACCCGGCCGGCATCGTGATGCACGTGTCGTCGTTTTCGAAGTGCCTCGCGCCGGGCTACCGGATCGGCTGGGTGGCGGCCGGGCGCTACGCTGATGCCGTCCTGCGCCAGAAGCTGGCGAGCAGCATCGCCACCACCGTGCCGGTGCAGATCGCCCTGGCGGATTACCTCAAGCAGGGCGGCTTCGACAAACACCTGCGCGGCCTGCGCCAGCGCCTCGCCGCCCAGGAGGCGGCGCTGGTGGCGGCGGTGGAGGCGCATTTCCCCGACGGCACGCGCCTCGCCCGGCCCGATGGCGGCTACTTCCTGTGGCTGGAGCTGCCGCCGCAGGTGGATGCACTGCGCCTGCACCAGGCCGCGCTGGCGGCGGGGATCAGCCTCGCGCCCGGGCCGATCTTCTCGGCCCTGCGGGAGTTCGGCCACTGCATCCGCCTCAACTTCGGCCACCCCGATCCGGCGCGCCAGCTGGCGGCGGTGGAAACCCTCGGCAAGCTGGTGGCGGCCCAGCTGTAGCGCATCTGTGCCTATTGTTTTTCTGATTTTCTGAATCTGTGCCTATCCGGCGGCGGGTGGTCTACTTCGCCCATCGGGGATTCGCCCCGTCCGGAGGCACACGATGCAAGGCAAGGCCCACACAGCGCGGGTGACGCTGTACCGCAACAAGGGAAAGATCCACGCCCGTTCCACCCGCGGACGTTTCAACAGCCTGCGCTGGGCCATGGTGTGGCTCACCCAGCTGGTGTTCTACGGCGCCTGCTGGCTCGGCTGGACCGACGACGGCGGCGCCACGCGGCAGGCGCTGCTCTTCGACATCGCCCACGAGAAGTTCTACCTCTTCGGCCTGGTGCTGTGGCCCCAGGACGCGCTGCTGCTGGCGATCGTGCTGATCCTCGCCGCCACCGGGCTGTTTCTCGTCACCGCGGTGGCGGGGCGGCTGTTCTGCGGCTTCGCGTGCCCGCAAACGGTTTACACCTCAATCTTCATGTGGATCGAGGAGAAGGTCGAAGGCGACCACCTCGCCCGACGCCGCCTCGACGACGCCCCGTGGTCGGCCCGCAAGCTCGCCCTGCGAAGCGCCAAGCACGGCCTGTGGCTGGCGCTGGCGGCGTGGACCGGGATCACCTTCGTCGGCTACTTCACGCCGATCCGCGAGCTGCTCCCGGCCGTCGCCGGCTGGCAGCTGGGGCCGTGGGAAGGCTTCTGGGTCGTCTTTTACGGGCTCTTCATGTACCTGCAGGCCGGCTTCGCCCGCGAGGCGGTGTGCCAGCACATGTGCCCGTACTCGCGCTTCCAGGGCGTGATGTTCGACCCGACCACCCGCTCCGTCGCCTACGACACCCCCCGCGGTGAACCGCGCCGCGCCAAGGGCGGCGCGGGGGCCGGCGACTGCGTGGATTGCGGCATCTGCGTGCAGGTGTGCCCCACCGGCATCGACATCCGCGACGGCCTGCAATACCAGTGCATCAACTGCGGCCTGTGCGCCGACGCCTGCGACACGGTTATGACGCGCATCGCCAAGCCCGCCGGGCTGATCCGCTTCGCCTCCGAGCTGGAGCTGGCCGGCAAGCCGACCTCCGCCCGGCCGCGGCTGGCGGTGTATGGCGGGCTGTTGGCGGTGTTCGTCGGGCTGGGCGCATGGACGCTGGCCGACCGTTCGCTGCTGCTTGTCGATGTACTGCGCGACCGGGGCAGCCTGGCGCGGGAAGCCGCCGACGGGCGCATCGAGAACGCCTACACCCTCAAGATCATGAACCTCGCCGAAGCGCCACGGGATTTCCGTGTGGCCGTGAGCGGCATAGCCGGCGCCGAGATCGTCGGCGCGGCGCGCTTTGCCGGCGTGCCCGGCGGCATCCGCACCGTGCAGCTCACGGTGGCCGTGCCGGCGGGCGAGGGCGGGGCGGCCGTACGCCCGATCGCCTTCGAGATCGCCGCCGAACAGGACGCCGCCACCCGCGTCGTCGAAAAGAGCACCTTCGTCCTCCCCTGAGCAAACCCCATGTACCACTACGACGAAACCGACCAGCAACTGGTGGATGACCGCGTCGCGCGCTTCCGCGACCAGATGAGCCGCTTTCTTGATGGCCGGCTGGGCGAGGACGAGTTCCGCCCGCTGCGCCTCCAGAACGGCCTCTACATCCAGCGTCACGCGCCCATGCTGCGGGTGGCGATCCCCTACGGCACGCTGGCCGCGCGGCAGCTGCGTCAGCTCGCCCACATCGCCCGCCGCCACGACAAGGGCTACGGCCACTTCACCACCCGCAGCAACATCCAGTTCAACTGGGTGCGGCTCGAAGACGCGCCGGAGATCCTCGCCGAGCTCGCCACCGTGCAGATGCACGCGATCCAGACCAGCGGCAACTGCATCCGCAACATCACCACCGACCCCTTCGCCGGCGTGGCCGCGGATGAACTCTTCGACCCGCGCCCGGCCTGCGAGATCGTCCGCCAGTGGTCGGCGCTGGCGCCGGAGTTCCAGTTTCTCCCGCGCAAGTTCAAGATCGCCTTCGCCGGTGGCGCCGAAGACCGCGCCGCGCTGCGCTTCCACGACATCGGCGCCGCCGCGCGCATCGGCGACGATGGCCAGCGGGGCTTCGAGATCTTCGTCGGCGGTGGCCTCGGGCGCACGCCGATGGTCGGCCACCGCCTCAAGGCCTTCCTGCCCCAGGCCGAGCTCCTCAACTACTTCGAGGCCATCCTGCGCGTGTACAACCGCCACGGCCGGCGCGACAACAAGTACAAGGCGCGCATCAAGATCCTGGTGAAGGACCTGACCCTCGAAGGCTTCGCCGCCGAAGTGGAGGACGAATGGGCGTGGAGCCGCGGCGGCCCCAACACCATCGACGCGGCGCACTTTGCCCGGATGGAAGCCTTCTTCGCCGGCCCGGCCGATGCGCCCGCGCCGTCCGCCGAGATGCCCGACCAGCCGCTCGCCTACAGCCGCTGGCTCGCCCGCAACGTCGCCGCCCATCGCCAGCCCGGCCGCGCCATCGTCACCCTGTCCCTCAAGGCGCCGGGCCACGCGCCGGGCGACGCCACCGCCGACCAGATGGACGGCATCGCCGATCTGGCCGAGCGCTACAGCCACGGCGAGATCCGCGTGAGCCACGAGCAGAACCTCGTGCTGCCCCACGTGGCGCGGGCCGACCTGCCGGCGGTGTGGGCCGCCGCCCGCGTGCTGGGCCTCGCCACGCCCACCATCGGCCTGTTGCCGGATGTGGTGTGCTGCCCCGGCGGCGACTTCTGCTCCCTCGCCAACGCCCGCTCGCTGCCGGTGGCTGCGGCGATCCAGCAGCGCTTCGACGATCTGGATTACCTCTTCGACCTGGGCCCGCTGGAGCTCAACCTGTCGGGCTGCGTCAATGCCTGCGGCCACCACCACATCGGCCACATCGGCATCCTCGGCGTCGATAAGAACAACCAGGAGTGGTTCCAGATCACCATCGGCGGGCGCGAAGGCACACAGGCAGCGCTGGGCAAGGTGATCGGCCCCAGCTTCGCCGCCGAGCAGGTGCCCGAGGTGATCGCCCGCCTGCTCGAAACCTACGTGGCCCGCCGGCTGGAGGACGAGCCCTTCATCGACGCGGTGGAGCGCCTCGGCCTCGACCCCTTCCGCCAGGCGGTTTATGGAGACAGCCATGTCCCACGTCATTAAGCACGGCCTGCTCGTCGCCGACGACTGGCGCCTCGTCCAAGCCGGCGAGCCGCCGGCCGACCCGGCGCGGGCGATCCTCCCCCTCGCCGACTGGCTCGCCCGCCCCGAACACCCGGCGGTGTGGCTCGCGCCGGACGACGACCCCGACGCGCTGCTCCCGCATCTGGTCCACCTCAGCCTCATCGCCATCCACTTCCCGGTCTTCACCGACGGCCGCGGCTACTCCCTGGCCCGGCTGCTGCGCCAGCGCCACGGCTACCGGGGTGAGCTGCGCGCGGTGGGCGACGTGCTGCGGGATCAGCTCTACTTTCTGCACGCCTGCGGCTTCGACGCCTTCAGCCTGCGTGCGGACCAGTCGCCGGCCGAAGCGGTGGCCGCGCTGGCCGACTACCGCTGGCAGCCCCTCGGGCAGCGCTGAAACCGCCGGATTTGTGAATTTCATCGCAACCGCCGGTCATTAGCGCGGCTTTCCGGGCGGCATGCCCAAGTTGGTCACGGCGGTGCAGCATTGCCGGCGGCATCATGCGCGCACCGTTTCAATCCACTGCCCGCCGATGTCCGCTGCCCGCCTTGCCCGCTTCGCCTTGTCCGCCCTGTTCAGTCTCGCCGCCTTCGGCGCGTCGGCGGCCGTGCAGGACGAGGCCCCCGAGTGGAGCGACGAGCCGCCGGCCCTCGCGCGGCTGCTCGAGAGCGGCTTCAAGGCCGAGAGCCTGCGCCAGCCCGGCGTGGCCGCCGCCCACTACTGCGCCGCCGCCCGCGACGGCAGCGTCGAGGGCCAGTACCGCCTCGGCCGGCTCTACCTGATGGGGCAGGGCGTTGCCCGCGACAACCAGATCGCCGCCACGCTGCTCTCCATCGCCGCCCAGCGCGGCCACGAGAAGGCCCGCAGCCTGGTGGTGCCGCTGCCCGGCGCCGAACGCCTGCCCGACTGCCTCGTCACCGGCGCGCCGCCGGCGGTGATGATGGCCGCCGTCGCCGCCGACGAAGTGGTGCCCCAGGAAGTGGTCGATCGCTTCGTGAAGGCCCTGCCCGCCGACAAGCGCCGCCACGCTCAACTGATCCAGAAGCTCGCCCCGCGCTTCAAGGTGGACCCGCGCCTCGCGCTGGCCATCGTGCGCACCGAATCCAACTTCGACGCCGCCGCCCGCTCGCCCAAGAACGCCCTGGGCCTGATGCAGCTCATCCCCGACACCGCCGAACGCTTCGGCGTGCGCGACGCGCTGGACCCGGAACAGAACATCCGCGGCGGCCTCGCCTACCTGCGCGTGCTGCTGTCCCAGTTCAAGGGCGACGTGGCCCTGGCCGCCGCCGCCTACAACGCCGGCGAAGGCAACGTGATGCGCTACAAGGGCGTGCCGCCGTTTGCCGAGACCCAGGAATACGTCCGCCGCATCCTCGCCTTCTACCGCGCCCCCCGCCACGCCGAAACCCTGCGCGGTTGATCGATATACACGGGGCGTTGGGCATCAACGCGGAGCCTGTCCGAATTTTTGTGTTTGAGGCATAACGTAGTCCCGGAAAGGAATGGTTATGCCAAGGAAGAAACAGAAACAGCCGCTGCCTGCGGTTG
>NZ_BSPX01000091.1:0-14864 GCF_030161255.1 Zoogloea oryzae | reverse complement strand
GCCTCAGGGGGTGTTACGCTTTGGAAAACAACAAAGCCGACACTAAGCGTAAGCACCCGGCCAACTCATCTTCCCCCGGCCCCTTAGCTCGCTAACCGTAGTAAGCACCCGGCGATCCCTTCTTGACCGAGCTTCAGGCGGAATCCGGCCTCCACCGATGCGGCAACAGCGACTCTGCGGCTGAGTCGGCAGGCGGGTGAGGACGTCCTTCAAATAGGCGAAGGGCTCATGCTCATTTAGGGGTGCTGACTGGATCAGGCTGGTAAGCCCCCGGCAATCCCCTCTTGACTGCGCCTCAGGCTGAATCCTGTCGCCACCGATGCGGCAACAACTCCCCGATCCGACTCTGCGGCTGAGCCGGCAAGCGGGTAAGAACGTCTTTCAAATACACGAAGGGCTCGTGCCCATTCAGGCGCGCCGACTGGATCAGGCTCATGATCGCCGCGGCCCGCTTGCCGGCGCGCAGCGAACCGGCAAAGAGCCAGTTCTTACGGCCGATGGCAATCGGCCGGATCTGGTTCTCGATCCAGTTGTTGTCGATGGGGATGCGCCCATCCGTCAGGTAATGGGTCAGCGCGGCCCAGCGTTTGAGGGTGTAGTCGATGGCTTTGGCGCTGGATGAGCCGTTGGGAATCTTGCCCCGACATTGCAGCAGCCAGGCCTTGAACTCTTCCAGCAGCGGCTTCGCCCTGGTCTGACGCAGCGCCTGGCGGGCTTCGGCGTCCAGTTCGCGGGCCGCCTGCTCGATGGCGTAGATTGCCGGCGATGCGCTCCAGCGCCTCGCCGGCAATCTGGCTCTGCCCGCGCTCCTGCAACTCGAAGAACTTGCGCCGGGCGTGGGCCATGCAGCCGGCTTCCGTCACCCCTTTGGTGATCAAGGCCTTGTAGCCCGAGTAGTCGTCGCAGACGAGGGTGCCGCGCCAGTCGCCCAGGAAGTCCTGGGCGTGCTTGCCCGCGCGGCTGTCGGCAAAGTCGTAGATCACCGCCCGGACCGGATCGTGGGCACCGATGCTGTAGGACCACAGGTAGGCCCGGTGGGTCTTGCCGGCGCCGGGGTCGAGCATCGCCACCGGCGTCTCGTCCGCGTGCAGCACCGGGAAGGCGAGGAGTTCTGCCTTCAGCGCATCGACCAGGGGTTGGAGCTGCACGCCCATCTGGCCGACCCACTGGGCGAGCGTCGATTGGGGAGTCGCGAGCCCCGCCCGGCCGAAGATACCTTCCTGGCGGTAGAGCGGCAGATGATCCTGGTACTTGGCCACCAGCACCTGAGCCAGCAGCCCGGCGGTCGGGAGGCCCTTGTCGATCACGTGGGCCGGCACCGGGGCCTGGATCAGGGTTTCGCACTGGGCACACGCCCATTTGCCACGGACGTGGCGCTCGACGCTGAAGGTGCCCGGGGTGTAGTCGAGTTTCTCGGCCACGTCCTCGCCGATGCGTTTCATCTGGCAGCCACAGGCGCAGAGGGTGGAGTCCGGTTCGTGGTGGATCTCGGTGCGGGGCAGCTCCGGCGGCAGCGGCTTGCGCTTGGCCTGTCCCTTGGCCGTAGACGGCTTGCCGGAGAGCTGTTCGAGCTCCTCGGTCATCGCCGCCAGGTCGGCCTCGACCGTCTCCTCGAACAGTTGGGCCTGCTCTGCCGGCAGGCGCTCCGTCTTGACGCCGAAACGCCAGCGCTTGTGCAGCGAGAGCTCGTGGGTGAGCTGATCGATCTTGGTCTGGCGCCAGGTGAGCTCCCGGTTCTGGGCGATGAGCAGCTGACGCAGGGCGTCGGCGTCGAGTGCGTGGAGGTTGGCGGGGAGAACCATGCCTGGATCATGCCGCGCCATGACCCCGCTCACCATCGGGGCAACTCCGGATGGTGGACAGTCAAATCATCCGGATCGACCCGTCACCGCTTAGCTGCTGCCAGGGTAGACCCAGCACCAAGGCGTCGAACTGGGCGTGGGTGAGCGTGAGCGAACCGGCCCCTTCCGCCCAGCGGAAGCGCCCCTGGTGCAGTCGCCGGCAGGCGAGCCAGATCCCCTGGCCGTCGTGGATCAGCACCTTCATCCGTGTGCCGCGCCGGTTGGCGAAGAGGTAGGCGTGATGCGGGCGCGCCTCGCCGAAGACCTGCACCACCTGGGCAAGGAGCGTGTCCATGCCCGCCCGCATGTCGAGCGGCGCCACCGACAGCCACAAGGCTTCGACCCGGATCACCCGAGCCACTCGCGCAGCCAGACACCACAGGCGGCGGCCGAGGACGCGGGCCAGTCTACCGTGACCACCGCGGAGCCTTTGCGAAGTTCCAGCCGGATAGGGGCCTCAAGGCTGGGGGAAAGCTGCACTGGGACAAAGCCGCCCATCGGCTCGGAGGCCGCCACACGTAAGGGCAGGCGGGACAACTCGGGCGGCTCGATGCCCCGCTCGCGCATCCAGCGCCGCAGCTGGTTGGCGTTGATCCCGTTGGCCAGGGCCACACCGGCGACAGAGGCGCCGGGCTCACTACAGGCTTCGATCAGGGACTGCTTGAACGCCTCGGAGTGGGTGCGACGGGTACGGCGGGGCTGGGGGGTGGTCATGGAAGTGTCCACTTCTAAGGCGTAGTGGACACTATGGTTAGCGAGCTAAGAGGTCGGGGGAAGATGGGATCGCCGGAGGCTTACTCAGGCTGAGCCGCCCCGGGTTTCCTAGAGCATGTTCTGAACCATGCCATCGTAAGATTCACGGGCTATGGCAGACCGCAAACCCTACCCCACCGATGTCAGCGACGAAGAATGGGCGTTCGTCGCACCTTATCTGATCCTCTTTCCGCTCGATGCCGGCCAGCGCCGGCACGATCTGCGCGAAGTGTTCAATGCGCTTCGCTATGTCGTGCGCACGGGTTGTCCGTGGCGGATGCTGCCCAACGACCTGCCGCCCTGGTCGCGCGTGCATCAGCAGATGCAGCGCTGGTTCAAGGCCGGCTGTTTCGAGGCCATCGTGCACGACTTGCGCATGCTGTTGCGCTTGGCCAATGGGCGCACACCCCATCCCTCGGCCGCCATTCTGGACAGCCGGACGCTGCTGGTAGGAAACCGCGCGGTGCTATCCGCGACCACCTCGCGGGATCGAAGGACTACCGGGAGAGCGGTTTAGTCCACGCCTTAGAAGTGGTCGGGCTGTCAGTGGCAACGCTGCCAGGCGGCTTGGCGGGCCGCTCGTTGAGGGTAATTGAATATTCAAGGGGCGACTATCTTGACGTTCGCCGCAGTCCGCCCAATGCGGTGCGGCTGGTGCGTGAATTACGGCTAAGTCGTGGTAGACTCTCAGGTTTTTCCTGAGGGGCGCAGGCATGACGGCTCGCATCATCGATGGCAACGCGCTTTCCGCGAAACTCCGCGGAGAACTCGCCGCGAAGGCGGCTGAACTGACCGCAAAGGGCACCCAGCCCTGTCTGGCGGTGATCCTGGTGGGCGGCGATCCGGCTTCGGCCGTTTACGTGCGCAACAAGGTGGCTGGCTGCGAGAAGGCCGGCATCAAGTCCCTCAAGTTCGAATACCCGCAAGATGCTGCCCCCGCCGACGTGCTGGGCAAGATCGCCGAGCTCAACGCCGATCCGTCGGTGCACGGCATCCTGGTGCAGCTGCCGCTGCCCAAGCAGTTCGACGAGAAGGAAGTGCTGGAAGCGATCGCCGTCGAGAAGGACGTGGATGGCTTCCACGCTGAGAACGTCGGCCGCCTGTCGCAAGGCCAGGAAGCCTTCGTGCCGTGCACGCCCAACGGCGTGATGGAGATGCTCAAGAGCATCGAGATGCCCCTGCGCGGCGCCGAAGCCGTGGTGATCGGTCGCTCCAACATCGTCGGCAAGCCGATGGCGATGCTCCTCACCGCTGCCGGCGCCACCGTCACCGTGTGCCACTCGGGCACCCGCGACCTCAACTTCCACACCCGCCGCGCCGACATCCTCGTGGCCGCCATCGGCAAGCCCAAGTTCGTCACCGGCGACATGGTCAAGCCGGGCGCCACCGTCATCGACGTGGGCATCAACCGCCTTCCGGACGGCAAGCTGTGCGGCGACGTGGATTTCGAATCCGCCAAGGAAGTCGCTGGCGCCATCACCCCGGTTCCCGGCGGCGTGGGCCCGATGACCATTACGATGCTGCTGGTGAACACCGTGGTGTCGGCTGAACGCAGCCTCGCCAAACTCAAGGGCTGATGCCCGGTCCGCGCCTTCGGGCGCATTCTGAACACAGTCTGGACACGCAATGAACGCCTCTTCCACCTTGACCCAAACCTCCTCGCCGGTGATCGGCATCGTCATGGGCTCCAACTCCGACTGGCCCACGATGCAGGCTGCGGCCAAGGTGCTGAAGGAGTTCGGCGTGCCCTTCGAAGCCCGCGTCGTCTCCGCCCACCGCACTCCCGATCTGATGTTCGAGTACGCGGAAGCAGCCCGCGCGCGTGGCCTTCGGGCGATCATCGCCGGGGCCGGTGGCGCCGCCCACCTGCCGGGCATGATCGCCGCCAAGACGACCCTGCCGGTGCTGGGTGTGCCGGTGCAGTCCAAGGCGCTGTCGGGCAAGGATTCCCTGCTGTCCATCGTCCAGATGCCCAAGGGCATTCCGGTGGCCACCTTCGCCATCGGCGAAGCCGGCGCCGCCAATGCGGGCCTCTTCGCCGTGTCGCTGCTGGCTGCCACCGATGCCGCCCTGGCCGACAAACTCGACGCCTTCCGTGCCGAGCAGACCGCCAGCGTGCTGGCCATGACCCTCGACCCGATCTGATTCCAGGATTGACGCGATGATCCTCCCGCCCGCCACCCTCGGCATGCTCGGCGGCGGCCAGCTTGGCCGCTTCTTCGTCGCCGCGGCCCACGAAATGGGCTACAAGGTCTGGGTGCTCGACCCCGATCCCCACAGCCCGGCCGGGCTGATCGCCGACCGCCACCTGCAGGCGGGTTACGACGATTTCGCCGCTCTCGATACTCTCGCCGATGCCTGCGCTGCGGTGACCACCGAGTTCGAGAACGTGCCGGCCGAGACGCTCGATTACCTCGCCAAGTTCATTCCGGTGCGTCCGGGTGCCTCGGCCGTGGCGGTGTGCCAGAACCGCATCGCCGAAAAATCCTTCCTGCGCGACAACGGCCTGCCCCACGGCCCGTTCGCGGTGATCCATTCGGAAGCCGACATCGCCGCCGCACCCGCCAGCCTCTACCCGGCCATCCTCAAGGTGGCCCGCTTCGGCTACGACGGCAAGGGCCAGGCCCGCGTCACCAACGCCGCCGAGGCCCTGCACGCTTTCCACCAGTTCAAGAACGAAGCCTGCGTGCTGGAGCAGATGCTCACCCTCGACTACGAAGTCTCGGTGGTGCTCGCCCGCGACGAGAACGGCAAGGTGAAGTGCTTCCCCACCGTCGAGAACCAGCACACCCGCGGCATCCTCGACGTGTCCATCGCCCCGGCCCGGGCCAGCGGCTGCCTGCGTGATTCTGCCCAGGAGTACGCCGAGCGCATCGCCGAGCGGCTGGGCTTCATCGGCACCCTGGCGGTCGAGTTCTTCGTGAGCCGCGGCGAGCTGTTCGTCAACGAGATGGCGCCGCGCCCGCACAACAGCGGTCACCACACCATCGACGCCTGCGTCTCCAGCCAGTACGAGCAGCAGGTGCGCGCCCTGTGCGGCCTGCCGCTGGGCGACACCACCCAGCACAGCGCTTCGGTGATGGTCAATCTGCTCGGCGAGCTTTGGTACGAGGGCGGCGAGCCCCACGGCCGCTACCGGGAGCCGGACTGGTCGATTCTCCATGCCGTGCCCGGCCTCAAGCTGCACCTCTACGCCAAGCACCACGCCCGCCATGGGCGCAAGATGGGTCACTTCACGGTGGTCGGCAGCGACGCCGCCGACGTGCTGGCCAAGGCGCTGGCCGCCCGCGCCGCCATCGGCGTACGCGGCGACTGATCCAGCCGGCCGCATGAACGACATCCAGCAGGCCGTCGCGCTGCTCCGCCGGGGCGACCTCGTCGCCCTGCCCACCGAGACCGTCTATGGCCTCGGCGCGGACGCGATGAACCCCGACGCCTGCGCCAAGATTTTTGCCGCCAAGGGCCGCCCGTCGGATCACCCGCTGATCGTCCATCTGCCCGACGCCGAGCAGCTGCCCCAGTGGGCGCGGGCGATCCCCAAGGAAGCCATCGCCCTGGCCCGCGCCTTCTGGCCCGGCCCGCTCACGCTGATCCTGAAGAAGCACGAAGACGTGCCTGATCTCGTCACCGGCGGGCAGGATACCGTCGGCCTGCGGGTGCCCAACCACCCGGTTGCGCTCGAACTGCTGCGCGCCTTTAACGGCGGCATCGCGGCGCCGTCGGCCAACCGCTTCGGCCGCATCAGCCCGACCACTGCCGCTCACGTGCGCGAGGAGCTCGGCGATCGCGTGCCACTGATTCTCGACGGCGGCCCGTGTCAGGTCGGCCTCGAATCCACCATCCTCGATCTCTCCCGCGATGTGCCGGTCATCCTGCGTCCCGGCGCGATCGGCGTGGACGACATCGCCCGCGTCATCGGCCGTCGCCCGCGCCTGCGTGGCGAGGATGAGGCGGAGCGGGGCGGCAGTGTCGCGCCCCGGGTCTCCGGCGCGCTGGCCGCCCACTATGCGCCGCGCACGCCGCTGGAGCTGGTTGCGGGCGCCGATCTGCTGGCAGCCCTCCAGCCGGGCGATGCCGTGCTCGCCCGCATGGCGCGTCCGGGCAGTCTGCCGGACGGCGTGCGCTGGGTTGTAGCCGCGCCGGACGCCGCCGCCTACGGCCATGATCTCTACGCCGCGCTGCGGGATCTCGACACCGCCGGCTGCCGCCGCATCCTCGTCGAAGCCCCGCCGGCCAGCCCGGAATGGTCCGCCGTCATCGACCGCCTCGGCCGCGCTGCGGTGGGCTCTGGCGAAGACGACGAAACCTAGGCCATGTGGATGTTCGCGCAACCCAAATGACTGCGGCGGATAAGGCGACGAAAGACGCGAGGCGTCGTGCTGGCTCGTTAAGTGGCTTCGGAAACCGGCTTCCATCCCAATCTGCCTGAGGCGTGAGCGGGGCATCCCCCCGTGCCCGTCCTGTGCTGGCAGGCCGCCAGCTCCATCGACTTCAGCGATTTCTCCCATAGGCCGCCGGGCAAGTCGAAGCGCCTCACCAGCGCGGTACACATCGGCATGGCCCGGTCGGGCCCAATGGCCACTTGCCGGAGAACTCGAAGACACGGCGTCCTCCTTCCTCCATCTCGCTGCACTCGGGACTGGCGCCTACCCGTTCGGCGTACAGCGCCGCGACCATCAGGGTGCGGATGCGGTCGCCTCGGATCGCCGTTACTGCTATCGCCCGCCGGCGTCAGGGCTTGGGGCAAGCTTATGGTTGGCTCGATGCTTGCCCTCAAGGCACTTGCACGCATTTTCAGAAGATGAAACTGCGTATGGCATATGCGGATGTCCCGGGAAAAGGGGGGCGTCAACTCGCAATTGCGCTTGTTCAAACGTGTCGTGATGTTTCTCACGCTGATTGTACTGAAGTGTTAATTAGGCCGCTCTGCTTACCCGTTTAGGCCCTTGACATCAAATACTTGTAAGCTAAAGTTCATAACTGCAATGCATCCCTGGATATGCTATAGGGGTAAGTCGCGGAAGGGGGAGGCAGTTCCGGTGGTTCAAGCTGGGATTGGCTTGGTGGTCGGCGCGCCTGACGGGCCACCGCGCATCCGCAATGACAACCACCGCCGGTTGGCACAGGCGTCTGCGCCGGCGTATCAGATCAGAAGAACCGCCATGCCCAACGTTGCCAAGATCTCCAGCTGGACGAAGGCCGAGTACCAATCGCTCAGCGCTTCCACCGTCATCTCCCTGTCACCCACGCAGATCGGTCAGATGGCCCACCCCGAGTGGCTGCTGCCGTCGGCGATCTCTGCCCTCAGCCCGACGCAGGTGCCGTCGATCATCAGCAGCGCGTGGTCGATCTTCGATGCCGCCTGGCTGAACGCACTGTCGGCCAAGGCCTTCGCGGCCATCCCCGTCAGCCGCATCTCCAGCCTGTCCTTCACCACGCTGTCGGGCCTGAACGCGGCCCACGTGGGCGCCCTGACCAGCGCCCAGCTGGGTGAAGTGTCGGAATCGCGCTGGGGGCGCCTGTCGGGCGCCTGGATCAACTCGATCTCGCTCAGCGTGATGCCGAAGCTGTCTTCAACCTTTGCCGTGAGCAACTGGAGTTCGAGCGCAACGGCGGTGCTGGACGTTGCACACGTCAAGGCCATGACGCCGGAGCAGATCGGTGCGCTTGACTCGCCGGAGAGCCTGAGCCCGGCTGCCATCGGCGCGCTGTCGGCGGCCCAGGTGGCGGCGATCAGCGACTACAACTACCAATACCTCACGCCGGCGTGGTTCAACGCGCTCAGCACCAGCACCTTCGGCGCCCTGTCGGTCGGCCGCATCCACGATATCGGCAAGGACAACCTGTGGGCCCTGGACGCCGCCCACATCGGCGCCCTGAGCGCAGCCCAGCTGGCCAAGCAGTCCGACTCCTTCTGGTACTACACCGACGGGAAGTGGTTGAACAGCCTGTCCCCCAGCACCCTTGGCCAACTGCCGACCAGCGCCGTCAAATGGCTCGACAGCGCAGCCATCGCCGGCCTGGATACGGCCCACCTGGGCGCACTGACGGCCACCCAGTTCGCCGCCCTGGGTTCGCCCAAGAGTGTGCTCAGGGCGCTGACACCGGCCCAGATCGGCGCCCTGGGCACCGGCATCCTTGCCGCGCTGACCCAGGAACAGGTCAAGGTGCTGACCGCCGCACAGGTTGGTGGGCTGACCGGTGCGCAGATCTCCGCCCTGAGCTCGACCCAGATCGGCTGGCTGAGCAGCCCGCAGGTAGCCGGCCTCGGCGCCCAGGCCGTGACGGGCCTGCGCGCCAGCCAGCTGGACGCGCTGGGCACCAATCTGCACGGCCTGAGCCCGGCCGCCTTTGCCGCGCTGCCGGCCGAACGCCTCGCCGGCCTGACCAATCTGCAACTCAGCACGCTGACGGCGGCGCAGTTCGCGGCGCTCGATGCCCAGCAACTCGGCGCACTGAGCGCCAGTCAGGTGAAGGTGCTCACCCCCGGCCAGCTCGACGGTCTGCGCAACCATGTGCAGTGGCTCAGCCCGGCTGCCGTAACCGGCCTCAACAGCACGATGCTGACCGAACTGACCGCCGACTTCAGCGCCACGCAACTGGCAGCGCTGTCGTCCACGCAAAGGGCCGTCGTGCAGAAGGCCAAGGACGAAACCACCGCGCTGCTCAATAACCTGAGCGTCAGCGGCATCCGCACGCAGGTGAGCGCGGCGCTGCAAAGCGGCGAATCGCTGTTCAGCTACAACGGCCTGCTCAAGGTGCTGCAAGACGTAAACGCCTCCATGGGCAGTTCGACGCTGACGAGCGCCCAGTTCAACGACCTGAAGACCCTGACTGCCTCGGTCGGCAAGGTGCTGGGCACCGATTCGTACCTCTACGGCATCACCAACGCGGTGATCAACGGCAGCGCCGGCAACGCCACCTGGACGGGCGGCACTGCCATGCACAACGCGCTGGGCAACCTCGACGTCGGTCGCTCGGCCTACACCTTCGATAAGCTGATCGACAAGTGGTTTCTGGGTCAGGATCTGCCCACCTGGACCGACAGCACCGCCTACTCGCGCGTCGACCTGCCGCTGTACTCCAAGAACGGGCCGGACGACGCCGAGATTTCGCAGGCCGAGGTGGGCAACTGCTACATGCTGGCCAGTCTCGTGAACATCGCCGACGACGATCCGGAGCTGATCGAATCGATGATCACCGACAACGGAAACGGCACCTACGGCGTGCGCATGTATGGCTTGAAGGACGAGCTGCTCTACGTCACCGTGAACGATGAGCTGCCCGGCGCGGGCACCGCTGGCACGGGCGTTTCGACCTCTGGCGCCTACTGGGTGTCGGTGCTCGAAAAGGCCTTCGTCAGCTACACCTCGATGGTTCGGGGTGACGCCAACGCCTACGCCTCCATCGAGGGCGGCAACGACGAAGCCATCCAGGCCTTTACCGGCCGGCACATGGACACCTACAACGTCGCGCGTGACGATCCTGCCGATCCCGTGGCCACCAAGAAGGCCATGGTTGCGGCACTGACGACCGACGACGAAGACGTGCTGTACGCCAGCTACACCATCCGCAATTCCAGCGACGGCAAACGGGAACTGGTGAGCGGGCACATGTATTCGATCCTGGGCTACAACTCGAGTGCCGACACCTTCACGGTGCGCAACCCCTGGGGTTCGACGGGTGGGAGCAGCTGGATCGGCACTTTCGATCTGACCTTCGACCAGCTCTGGCGCGACAGGAGCTATGTGCTGATCACCGACGAAGACGCCCCGGCGGGTGCTGTGGATTGGGATCGTTACCCGATGAGCAGCGCCGCCGACCAGCTCGTGCAGGCCATGGCAACGCTGGACAGCGGCAGCGCGTCCGCGGCGCTGATGGCTGCGCCGACGGCAATGGATCCGCGCACCGTCATGCTGGCCATTCCTGGCTGATACCCCTGCGCCCGGGCTCCATGCCCGGGCCGCACCTGATTGCATCATCGATAACGAAGGCGCGTCTTGCCGCGTCATCGGCACCACGGGCGTGGTGCCCATTTTCGTGCGCGCCATCTGTCGGGGTTTGGATGCTGCTGCCCGGGGGAAGGCAGCCGAAGTGTCGCGAAATGAGGGCGCACTGACAACGTGAAATTCCTGGAGAAGAAATCATGGTTCTGAAGAATGACGAAGCTGTAGTGGCATGGGCCGGTGCCGAGCAGCGTATGCCCACTTCGGCAGCGCGCCGGTGGGCCAAGCGGCTCCAGCGCGGTGGTGTGGCCTTGCTGTTGGGCAGCGTCGCCAGCACCGCGGGCGCGGCGGCTTACACCTTCACGCAACTGCCCTCGCTCGGCGGCACCTATGTGTACGCGTCGGGTCTTAACAACGCCGGCCAGGTGGTGGGCGAGGCTGCGCTGCCGGGCGATGTGGACACCCGTGCCGTGGTCTGGAACGGCGGTACGCCCACCAACCTGGGGACCATCGGCGGCAGCTATAGTTGGGGCTCGGCGATCAACAGCGTGGGGCAGGTGGCCGGCGGGTCCGCCACCGCGGGCGATGTGACCGAGAGCGCAGTGCGCTGGAGTGGCGGCGTGGGCACCGAACTGCCCACGTTGGGCGGCAGCTATGCCTGGACGATGCGCATCAACGATGCTGGCCAGATCGCCGGCACTTCGTCGATCGCCGGTGATGCGGCAGAGCGTGCCACCCTGTGGTCTGCGTCGGGCGTGGCCACCGATCTGGGGACGCTGGGTGGCACCAATAGCTGGGGCATTGCCATCAACAAACTGGGTCAGGTGGCGGGCTCGGCGCTGACCGTCGGCGACGCGGCAGAGCACGCCGCGCTGTGGAGCGGCGGCACGGTGACCAATCTGGGCACCTTGGGCGGCTCCTACAGCTGGGCCAACGCCCTCAACAGCGCCGGCAATGCTGTCGGCAGCTCCGCCATCGCCGGTGATTCGGAGCGCCACGCCACCTTGTGGAGCAGCGGCACGGTGACCGATCTGGGTACGCTGGGCGGCTCGTACAGCACGGCGTTCTGGATCAACGAGCTCGGGCAGGTGACCGGGGCGTCCTACACCCTGGGCGATGCCGAGGAGCACGCCACGCTGTGGAGCGGCGGCTCGGTGATCGACCTGAACGATTACCTCGATCCGGCGCTGTCGAACGACGGCTGGTATCTGGCGCAGGCGCTGGCCATCAACGACAACGGCTGGATCATCGCCAACGGCTACGATGGGCTGGGCAACGACGTGTCGTTCCTGCTGGTGCCTCAGGCGACGGCCAGTGTGCCCGAGCCGGGCGCCCTGGCCTTGACGTCGGTGGCGCTCGCGGCTGCGCTGGGGATCCGCCGCCGGCAGATCCGCGCAGCATGATGCTGGCGGTTGCGGGTTGACGCGCGCCGTGCGGACCCCGGAAGCGAACCCCGGCGCGCCCTCCACGCCCGACGCCGGCCTGTGGAGCCTGCTGGCCATTGCGGCGCTGCACGGCGTGGCCGCCGACGAGGCGCAGTTGCGCCACACGCACGGCGAAGGCGCGTTCGACCCTGCCGCGCTGCTGCTGGCGGCCCTGGGCGTGGGGCTGCACGCGCGCACCGTGCGCCAGAATCCAGCGCGGCTGGCGCAGGCGCCGCTGCCGGCCATCGCCTGCGACACCGAAGGCCGCCATTTCGTCGTCGCCCGGCTCAGCCCCGACGGCCGTGTGCTGGTGCAGCGCGCCGGCGAACTCCCCGCACTGTGGACCCTGGAGCAGTTGCAGGCCGTGTGGACGGGCGAGTTGGTCTACGTCACCAGCAAGGCCAGCTGGGCCGGTGCGCTGGCGAAGTTCGACTTCAGCTGGTTCATCCCGGCCATCGTCAAGTACCGCGGCATCCTGGCCGAGGTGCTGCTGGTGTCGCTGGTACTGCAGCTCATCGGCCTAGCCACGCCGCTGTTCTTCCAGGTGGTGATGGACAAGGTGCTGGTCAACCAGGCGCTGACCACCCTCAACGTCATCGCCATCGGCCTGCTCGGCGCCACCCTGTTCGAGGCGCTGCTGTCAGGTATCCGCAGCTGGGTCTTCGCGCATACCAGCAGCAAGATCGACGTTGAGCTGGGGGCACGGCTGTTCCGGCACCTGCTGGCGCTGCCGCTGGCCTATTTCCAGGCGCGTCGGGTTGGCGATTCGGTGGCTCGCGTGCGCGAGCTGGAGAGCATCCGCAGCTTCCTCACCGGTAACGTGCTGACCTTGGTGATGGACCTGCTGTTCTCCGGTGTCTTCATCGCGGTGATGTTCTGGTACAGCGTGCCGCTGACGCTGATCGTGCTGGGCTCGATCCCGGTGTACGTGCTGCTGTCGCTACTGTTCACGCCGCTGATCCGGCGTCGGCTCGAAGAGAAATTCAACCGCGGCGCCGAGAACCAATCCTTTCTCGTCGAGACCGTGAGCGGCATCGACACCGTTAAGGCGCTGGCGGTGGAGCCGCGCTGGACGCAGAAGTGGGATCAGCAGCTCGCCGGCTATGTCAGTGCCAGTCTGGCAGTCACCCGCGTCGCCACGCTGGCCGGCGGCGGCGTGCAGCTGGTGAGCAAGCTGGTGACGGTGGCGCTGCTGTGGTTCGGCGCGCGACTGGTGATCGACCACCGTCTGAGCGTGGGCGAGCTGGTCGCCTTCAACATGCTGGCTGGCCAGGTGGCCAACCCCATCCTGCGCCTGGCGCAGATGTGGAACGATTTCCAGCAGGTCGGCATCTCCATGAGCCGGCTCGGCGACATTCTGAACACCCCGCCCGAGGTGGCCGGCCAGAAGACCCGGCTGCCGCGGCTGCAGGGTGCCATCGAGTTCGATCAGGTGTCGTTCCGCTACCGGCCCGACGCCGCCGATGTGCTGCGTCAGGTGTCGCTGCAGATCCGGCCGGGGGAGGTCATCGGCATCGTCGGCCGATCGGGCTCGGGCAAGAGCACGCTGACCAAGCTGGCGCAGCGCCTCTACGTGCCCGACCGCGGTCGTGTGCTGGTCGATGGCCAGGACATTGCCGTGGTGGACACCGCCAGCCTGCGCCGCCAGATCGGCGTGGTGCTGCAGGAGAACACGCTGTTCAACCGCTCTGTGCGCGACAACATCGCGCTGGTGCAGCCGGCTGCGCCGATTGAGGCGGTGATTCAGGCCGCACAACTGGCCGGTGCGCACGAGTTCATCTGCGAGCTGCCCGAGGGCTACGACACCATCGTCGGCGAGCACGGCACCGGGCTGTCAGGCGGCCAGCGCCAGCGCATCGCCATCGCCCGTGCGTTGCTGACCGACCCGCGCATCCTGATCTTCGACGAGGCCACCAGTGCGCTCGACTACGAATCCGAAAAGATCATCCAGGACAACATGCGCCGCATCTGCCGCAGCCGCACCGTGCTGATCATCGCCCACCGGCTCTCGGCCGTGCGCGACGCCGACCGCATCGTCGTGATGGAGCGTGGCCAGATCGTCGAACTGGGCCCGCACGCCGAGCTGCTGCGCAACCCCCATGGCGTGTACAGCCGGCTTCACCAGCTGCAGTTCGGCGATGCCGAGACGCCCGCCGCACCGCCGCGGCCGCAGCCGCCCGGCGCACCCGCGGCCGGACAGGAGGCCTGAACCGATGGCCATCATCCACCGCCTGCAGGCTGCAGCGGAACTGCTGGGCCGCTACGGCCGCGCCTGGCGCCACGCCTGGCAGCATCGCGACGAGCTGACGCCGCCGCCGCACACGCGCGACGAAGCCGAGTTTCTGCCAGCCGCGCTGGCGCTTCAGGCAGAGCCGATATCACCCACCGGACGCTGGGTGGCGCGGATCATCGTAGCCGGTGTGTTCGGCGTGCTGGCCTGGGCGTTCCTGGGGCACTCCGAGATCATCGCCAATGCCGGCGGGCGCATCGTGCCGCGCGGCCAGAGCAAGACCGTCGCCGCGCTGGAGACCGCCCGCGTGCGTGCGCTGCACGTCGAGGAAGGCCAGACCGTGCACGCCGGCGATCTGTTGGTCGAGCTGGACACCCGGCTCAGTGACGGTGAGCAGCTGGCCGCCGAGCAGGCCCGCGCGCAGGCCGAGCTGCAGATTGCCCGCGCCAGCGCGCTGCTGCAGGCCCTGGACACCGGTCGTGCCCCGGTGCTGCCCAACCTGTCCGGTGCCGACCCCACGCGCCTGAGCACCGCGCAACGCCACCTGCAGGACCAGTGGTCGGACCTGCAAGCCCGGCTGGCGCGGCTGGACGCCGAGATCCGCCGCAGCAGCGCCGAGCTGCCGCTCGCCACCCAGCGCGCGCAGGACTACGCCGAGCTGGCGCGTAGC
>NZ_BSPX01000090.1:0-15123 GCF_030161255.1 Zoogloea oryzae | reverse complement strand
GTCGAGGCGGGCGCGGGGAAAGTCGGCCAGATCGGCCAGGGCGTTCTGGAGGCCGGCCGGGGCGTGGGGCGCCACTTCGGCGGCGATGGCCTGGAGCAGGTAGGCCCAGTCGGCCGGGAGCGCGGCGTCGTAGGCGCCGATGGGCGGCATGCCGTGCTGGCGGCAGCGTTGGAGGTGGGCGTCGTCGGGGCGGGTTTCGGGGGCGCGGTGGCGCAGCAGGGTGTCCTGGGCGTCGGCGATGTGGGCGGCGAAGCGCAGGAAGTCGCCCATCGCGTGGCCGTCGGCGAGCTGACGCAGGCGGGCGGCGCGCAGCGCAAACACGTCGGCGCCAGGGAGGCGGTGGGGCAGCTCGTCGGCGCCGGCCTGGACGGCGATTTCTTCGGGGGTGAGCAGATTCTGCATGGGCTTCCGGTGTCGGTGGCGGGGCGGGCATCAGCCCGGGTGCAGGGAAAAACACGCTGCCGGGCCGGAGCGGGCTCCGGCGCCGGCAGCGTTCCTCATGGCCTTACTTGCCGGTGACCTGGCGATACCAGGCCCGGTGGTGCTGCTTGGCCCAGGCGCGGGTGACGGTGCCGTAGAGCATCGCCCGGATGGTGCCGCGGACCCAGATCGCGGCATACACGTGCACGATGATCGCGACGATCATCAGCGCCGCGAACACCGCGTGGAGCAGCACGCCCACGCGTACCACGCCGATCGGGAAGCTGGCCGAGAAGTAGGCCCGCCAGATCACGATGCCGGAAACGAACAGCACCAGCATGGTGACGCCGAGGAACCAGAACAGCAGCTTCTGGCCGCCGTTGTACTTGCCCATCTCCGGCATGTTGTGGTCGTCGCCATCCACCATCTCCTTCGCCCGCCTGACCCATTCCCAGTCGGTGGGGGTCATGTGGTTGAGGGATTTGAAGCGGAAGAACATCACCACGAAGAACAGCATCATCACCACCCCGATGAAGGGGTGCAGGATGCGCGTCCAGGTGCCGCCACCGAACAGCAGGGTGAGCGGGAACAGCGCCGGGTGGAACAGGGCCAGGCCGGAGAGCGCGAGCAGGATGAAGCAGATGCCCGTGATCCAGTGGTTGGCCCGTTCGGAGGCGGTGTAGCGCTTGAGGTCGGACGGATCGCGGATCATTTTTCGCCCTCCAGTTCTTTCTCGACTTCGGCTTCGACTTCCTTCGAGACCTCGTTCGGGCCCTTCATCACGAAGTGGAACAGCCCGCCCAGCGCGGCCGCGGCGATGCCGGCCATGGCGATGGGCTTGGCGATGCTCTTCCACAGGGTGACGGTGGGCGCGATCGTCGGGTCGGCGGGGAGGCCGCTGTACAGGGTCGGCTTGTCGGCATGGTTGAGCACGTACATGACATGCGTGCCGCCCACCCCGGCCGGGTCGTACAGGCCGGCGTTCTTGTAGCCGCGCTCCTGGAGTTCGGACACCCGCTCGGCGGCCAGCTCCTTCATGTCTTCCTTGGAGCCGAAGCTGATCGAGCCGGTCGGGCAGACCTTCACGCACGCCGGCTCGAGCCCGACCGCGACGCGGTCGGAGCACAGCGTGCACTTGTAGGCCTTGCTGTCCTTCTTGGAGATGCGCGGCACGTTGAACGGGCAGCCGGTCACGCAGTAGCCGCAGCCGATGCAGTTTTCCTGGTGGAAATCCACGATCCCGTTGGCGTACTTGATGATGGCGCCCGGCGCCGGGCAGGCCTTCAGGCAGCCCGGATCCTCGCAGTGCATGCAGCCGTCCTTGCGGATCAGCCACTCGAGGCCGCGGTCTTCCGATTCGACCTCCGCGTAGCGCATGACCGTCCAGCTCTGGTCGGTCATGTCCCGCGGGTTGTCGTAGGTGCCGGCGCAGGTGCCGACTTCGTCCCGCAGGTCGTTCCACTGCATGCACGCCACCTGGCAGGCCTTGCAGCCGATGCACTTGGAGACGTCGATGAGCTTGGCGACCTCAAGGGTCTTGCGCGCCTGGGGCGGCTCGGTGGTCGTGGCCGAGCGCTTGGCGATGTCCAGTGATTGCAATGCCATGGCGATCTCCTCAGGCTTTCTCGACGTTGACCAGGAAGGACTTGAACTCCGGCGTCTGGGTGTTCCCGTCTCCCACGAAAGGCGTCAGGGTGTTGGTGATGTAGCCGTTCTTGGCGACACCCTTGAAACCCCAGTGGAGCGGAATCCCGACGTGGTGGACAGTCTTCCCGTCGACCTTGAGGGGCTGGATGCGCTTGGTCACCACCGCCACGGCCTTGATGTAGCCGCGGTTGGAGCTGACCTTCACCTTGTCGCCGGCGGCAATGCCCTTCTCCCTGGCCAGCGCCTCGCCGATCTCGACGAACTGCTCGGGCTGGGTGATGGCGTTGGACTCGACGTGCTTGGTCCAGTAGTGGAAGTGCTCGGTGAGCCGGTAGGTGGTTGCCGCGTACGGGAACTCCTTGGCGGTGCCGAAGGCTTCCATGTCGCCCTTGAACACGCGGGCCGCCGGGTTGGAGGTGGCCTTGGGGTTCTTCGGGTGCATCGGATTGACGCCGATCGGGGTCTCGAAGGGCTCGTAATGCTCGGGGAACGGGCCTTCGTTCATCATGCCGCGGGCAAAGAAGCGCGCCACGCCTTCGGGGTTCATGATGAAGGGGCCCATGCCGTCTTCAGGGGCGGAATCCACCTTGAAGTCGGGCACGTCGGAACCCACCCACTTGCTGCCGGCGGCATCCCACCAGACCTGCTTGCGCTTGGCGTCCCACGGCTTGCCGGCGGGATCGGCGGCGGCGCGGTTGTAGAGGATGCGCCGGTTGGCCGGCCACGCGAAGGCCCAGCCCAGGGTCTGCCCGTTGTGGAAGGGATCGGCGTTGTCGCGCCGGGCCATCATGTTGCCCTTTTCCGTCCAGGCGCCGGAGAAGATCCAGCAGCCGCAGGCGGTGGAGCCGTCGTCCTTGAGCTGGGCGAAGCCATCGAGCAGCTCGCCGGCCTTCTTGATGACCTTGGTCGGGTCCTTCGGATCGACCAGATCGGCCAGCGCCTTGCCGTTGTACTCCTTGGCGAGTTCTTCGGGCGAGGGCTCGTGGGGCAGCTTGTACGGCCACGAAAGATTGACGATCGGATCCGGGAAGGCGCCGCCGTCCTTCTTGTACATCTCGCGCAGGCGCAGGAACAGGCCGGCCATGATCTCCGGGTCGGTGCGGGCCTCACCGGGGGGCTCGGCGCCCTTCCAGTGCCACTGCAGCCAGCGGCCGGAGTTGATGATCGCGCCGTCTTCCTCGGCGAAGCAGGTGGTCGGCAGGCGGAACACCGTGGTCTGGATCTTGGCCGGGTCCACGTCGTTGAACTCGCCGTGGTTCTGCCAGAACTCGGAGGTCTCGGTGGCCAGCGGGTCCATGATGACCAGGAACTTGAGCTTCGACAGCGCCGCGCTCACCTTGGCCTTGTTGGGGAAGGAGTTGAGCGGGTTGAAGCCCTGGGCGAAGTAGCCGTTCATCTTGCCCTGGTGCATCAGCTCGAAGACCTGCAGCACGTCGTAGGTCTTGTCGAGCTTGGGCAGGTAGTCGAAGCACCAGTTGTTCTCGCGGGTGGCGGCGTTGCCGTACCAGGCCTTCATCAGGCTCACGTGGAACTTGCCGTAGTTCTGCCAGTACGACAGCTGCCCCGGCCGCATGGGCTTGGGCGCCCGCTTGGCGATGTAGGCGTCGTAGTCGGTCTCCTTCTCGCCGGGCAGGGTCATGTAGCCGGGGAGCAGGTTCGACAGCAGACCCAGGTCGGTGAGGCCCTGGATGTTGGAGTGACCGCGCAGCGCGTTGACGCCACCACCGGCCCGGCCGATGTTGCCCAGCAGCAGCTGCATCATCGCCGCGGTGCGGATGATCTGCGAGCCCACGCTGTGCTGGGTCCAGCCCAGGGCGTAGAGGATCGTCATCACCCGGTCGGGCGTGTGGGTCGAGCCGAGCAGCTCGGCCACCTGCAGGAACTTGGCCTTCGGCGTGCCGCAGATGTTCTCCACCACTTCCGGCGTGTAGCGGGAGAAGTGGGTCTTCATCAGGTTCCAGACGCAGCGCGGGTTTTCCAGCGTCGGGTCGGTCTTGACGAAGCCGTCCTCGCCCATCTGGTAATCCCAGCCGGACTTGTCGTACTTGCGCTTCTCGGCGTCGTAGCCGGAGAAGAAGCCGTCCTCGAAGGCGAACTCGTCTTTCACGAGGTAGCTCATGTCGGTGTAGGACTTGATGTAGTCCAGGTGCACCTTGTTGCTGTTGATCAGGTAGTTGATGACGCCGCCCAGGAAGGCGATGTCGGTGCCGGTGCGGATCGGCGCATAGACGTCAGCCAGCGCGGCGGAGCGCGTGAAACGCGGGTCCACGACCACCAGCCGGGCCTTGTTCTTGGCCTTTGCTTCGGTCACCCATTTGAAGCCGCAGGGATGGGCTTCGGCAGCGTTGCCGCCCATGATCAGGATCACGTCCGCATTCTTGATGTCGGTCCAGTGATTGGTCATGGCGCCGCGGCCATACGTCGGGGCAAGACTTGCCACCGTCGGGCCGTGTCAGACACGCGCTTGGTTGTCGAATGCGAGCATTCCCAGGTTACGCACCACCTTGTGGGTGATGTAGCCGGCCTCGTTGCTGGAGGCGGAGGCGGCGAGGAAACCGGTGGTGAGCCAGCGGTTCACGGTCGCGCCATCGGCGTTCTTCGCGATGAAGTTGGCGTCGCGGTCTTCCTTGACCAGCTTGGCGATGCGGGTGAAGGCCTCGTCCCAGCCGATGCGCTTCCATTCCTTGGTGCCGGGTTCGCGCACTTCCGGGTACTTCAGCCGGTTCTTGCTGTGCACGAAGTCGAGGAGGCCAGCGCCCTTCGGGCACAGGCTGCCGCGGTTGACCGGGTGATCCGGGTCGCCCTCGATGTGGATGATCTCGGCGTGGGCGTTCTTGGCCTTGTCACCCAGGCTGTACATGATGATGCCGCACCCGACCGAACAATACGGACAGGTGTTGCGCGTTTCCGTGGTGCGCGCGAGCTTGAAGGTTCTTACTTCGGCGAGGGCCGCAGTGGGCGAAAAGCCCATCGCGACCAGACTCGATCCGGTCAAGCCCCCGGCGGCCACCTTGAAGAACTGGCGCCGTGAGAGTTGCATGTTGTGTCTTCCTCCTCTGGTTGATTTGGCGACTAGCGGAAAAACTTCGTCTTGATGCATTGCAAGCGCTGCGCCAGCGTCGGCTTCCTTTTCAATCAAGGGTTTGAGGATGAAGCGGGGGTGTTTCAGGGACATTTTGTCCATTGGCTGGACAGAATGACCCTGAAAGCGCCGCCGCCCGCGGTCCGATTCAAAAATCTGGCGTCTGGCCTGTTCACTCCGGCGGTGTCCGTCGCTATAGTCCGCCCCGCGGTCTGTGTACCGCTTCAAGCGTGACGAGCGGGGCTGCCGTGTGCTGGCCCCGGAAACTTAAGCCGGGGCCGTTCTCCCCCGTCCCGGCGGCTGGCGTCGTGTTGCGATGCCGTTTTGAGGAGCTGTCGATGACTTCCGTGCCCTTTGCCCGGCGCGCGCTGCTGCGCGCCTTTGTCGTTTCTGCCCTGGCCGCCACGGCCGGCCTGCCCCTCGCCGCCCAGGCCGAGGACGTGCTGCGCGTCTCGGCGATCCCCGACGAAGCGCCCACCGAGCTGCAGCGCAAGTTCGCCCCGCTGGGCGCGTATCTCGAGCAGGAAACCGGGATGAAGGTCGTCTTCGTGCCGGTGACCGACTACGCCGCAGTGGTCGAAGCCCTCGCCACCCGCAAGCTCGACATGGCCTGGCTGGGCGGCTTCACCTTCGTGCAGGCCAAGATCCGCACCGGCGGCACCGCCGTGCCGCTGGTTCAGCGCGCCGAGGACGCGAAGTTCACCTCGCGCTTCATCACCGCCAACGACAGCATCAAGAGCTTCGCCGACCTGAAGGGCAAGACCTTCGCCTTCGGCGCGCCCTCCTCCACCTCCGGCCACCTGATGCCGCGTTACTTCCTGGGCCAGGAAGGCATCAACCCGGACAAGGATTTCAAGACGGTCGCCTTCTCGGGCGCCCACGACGCCACCGTCGCCTTCGTGCAGGGCGGCAAGGTGGATGCCGGCGTGCTCAATGCCTCGGTGTGGGACAAGCTGGTCGAGCAGAAGAAGGTGGATACCAGCAAGGTCCGCGTGTTCGCCACCACGCCGCCCTACTTCGACTACAACTGGACGGTGCGCGGCGATCTCGACCCGAAGATCCAGGACAAGCTCAAGCAGGCCTTCCTGAAGCTCGACCCGGCCAACCCGGCCCACAAGGAAATCATGGCCCTGCAACGCGCCAGCAAGTTCATCCCCACCAAGGCGGAGAACTACAAGGGCATCGAAACCGCCGCCCACGCGGCCGGCCTGCTGAAGTAAGGGGCGCGCCCGGCGCGGGAGCCTCCCCGCCGGGCCACCAAGAGATCACCATGAAGCTTTCCCTCGAAGGCGTCGGCCTCGTTCACGCCAACGGTCACCCGGCGCTGCAGTGGATCGACCTGCAGGTCGAGGCCGGCGAACGGGTGGCGCTGATCGGCGCGTCCGGCGCCGGCAAGACCACCCTGCTGCGGGTGCTCGCCGCGTCCCTGCGCCCGAGCGGAGGGCGGCTGCGGATGGCAGGGGGCGACCCGTGGGCGGCGTCGCCGGCGGCTTTGCGCCAGCTGCGCGCGCGCATCGGCCACGTCCATCAGGCGCCGCCGATTCCGCCCCGCCAGCGGGTCGTCACCGCCGTGCAGGCCGGCCGGCTCGGGCAGTGGCCGCTGTGGAAATCCCTGGCCTCGCTGGTGCTGCCGGCGGACGCCGAAGGTGCGCGGCGCGAACTCGCCCGCCTCGATCTGGCCGACAAGCTCTTCGAACGCTGCGACCGCCTCTCCGGCGGCCAGCTCCAGCGGGTGGCGCTGGCCCGCGTGCTGTACCAGCAGCCCGATCTGCTGCTCGCCGACGAGCCGGTGTCGGCGATGGACCCGGCGCTGTCCGAACTCACCGTGGCCCTGCTGAACGAAGAGGCCGCTCGCCGCGGCGTGACCCTCGTGGCCAGCCTCCACGCGGTGGATCTGGCCCTGCGGCACTTTCCGCGGGTGGTGGGCGTGAAGGACGGCGGCGTGCTGTTCGACCTGCCCGCCAGCCAGGTGACCGAAGCCCAGCTGCGCGAGCTCTACGCCGCCGAGGGCGGGCTGCCGATCGCCGGGGCACCCGCCTCGGCAATCGTCGACCTTTCGCCGCTGCGCTGCTCATGAGCGGGATGCGTCCCTTCGTAGGTCGGCCTGTAGGTCGGACTTCAGTCCGACAAATCCCTCCATGCTCGACGCGTGATGTCGGACTGAAGTCCGACCTACAGGATTTACAGGGGCGCCAGCGATGAGCGCCTCTGTCCGCGATCCCGCCGCCCTGCCCCGCCTGGGCTGGACGCTCGTCGCGCTGGTGCTGCTGTGGCCGCTGCTGCGGCTCACCGACTTCCGTCCGGCGGCGCTGTTCGACGACGGCAACCTGAACGCGATGGGGCATTTCGTCGGCGGGTTCCTGCCGATGGAGACTTCGCCGGATTTCCTCGCCCTGCTCGGCAAGGCGACCCTCGAAACCCTGGCGATGGCCACCGCCGGCGTGGCCTTGGCCTTCGTGCTGGCCGTGCCGCTGGGTCTGGCGATGACCCGCAGCCTGTCGGTGTCGCGCCTCGGGCCGGGGCGGGGAGGCTGGATCGGCCAGCTGCTGCGGGCGCTGGTGCGGGCCGTGCTAGCGGTGCTGCGTGGCGTGCCGGAGCTGGTGTGGGCGCTGCTCTTCGTGCGCGTCTTCGGCCTGGGCGCGGCGGCCGGCGTGCTGGCGCTGGGCATCACCTACGGCGGCATGCTCGGCAAGGTGTATGGCGAGATCCTCGAATCCACCGACGACCAGCCCACCCGCGCCCTGCTCGGAGCCGGCAGCGGGCGCCTCGCGGCCTTCTGCTACGGCTTGCTGCCCAACGCCGGGCAGGAGCTCGTGTCCTACACCGTGTATCGCTGGGAGTGCGCGGTGCGCGCCTCGGTGGTGATGGGCTTCGTGGGCGCCGGCGGCCTCGGCCAGCTGATGGACCAGTCCATGAAGATGCTCAATGGTGGCGAGGCGGCGACCATCCTGGCCACCTTCCTGGTGCTGGTGGTGGCGGCCGACGCGATCTCCGAGCTGCTGCGGCGGAGGCTGGCATGAGCGTGGGCTTCCGTAGCTCAGGCTGTAGGTCGGACTTCAGTCCGACAAACTGCTGCCTGCCCGATGCGCGCTGTCGGACTGAAGTCCGACCTACAGGTGATCGACGCTGCGTTGGGAGGCTGCGATGAAACCCGGCGTCTCCCTCGGCGGCCTCGCCGCGATCGTGCTGGTGCTGGCGGCGGTGGCGGGCAGCTTCGCCTACCTGGACATGCCGCTGGGTGCGCTGTTCACCGGCGCCGCGGCGGGCGAGGCGGTGGCTTTCGTGCAGCGCTTCTTCCCGCCGGATCTGTCGGCGGATTTCCTCGCCAAGGTGGGCGCCGCGGCGCTGGAGACGCTGGCGATCTCGCTGGTCAGCACGCTGCTGGCGGCCGTTGCCGGGGCACTCCTGGCGATGCCGGCGGCGGGCCGTCAGGGGCGGGCGGTGCGTCGGGGCGCGCGCTTTGCGCTCAATCTGCTGCGTTCGGTGCCGGAGCTGGTGTGGGCGACGCTGATGGTGCTGGCGGCGGGCCTCGGCCCGTTTGCGGGCACCCTGGCGCTGGCGCTCCACACCACCGGCGTGCTCGGCCGGCTGTTTGCCGAAGCACTGGAGAACGCCCCGCCGGCCCCGGCCCAGGCGCTGGCGGAAGGCGGCACGCCGTCGGTCGCAGCCTTCCTGTACGGCACGCTGCCGCTGGTCGCGCCCCAATGGCTGGCCTATAGCTTGTACCGCTGGGAGATGAACATCCGGATGGCGGCGATCCTCGGTTTCGTGGGCGCCGGCGGGCTGGGCGGGCTGCTCTACTACAGCCTGTCGCTGTTCCACGAGGCCCAGGCCAGCACGGTGATCCTCGCCATGCTGGCGATGGCCATCGCGGTGGATGGCGCCAGCGCCTGGCTGCGCCGCAAGGCCTGATCGCGCGTGCCCCTCCCGGGGGCTTTCGATCTGGATTACCCTAGGGCGATGCCCTGCCTCGATCCGCATTTCGTCCATCTGCCCCGGAGCCGCCGCTGATGCTGTGGGAAGCCCTCGGTGCCGCCCGCGATCTCGGGCGCGTCCATGACATCGCCGCGGTGCTCATCCGCTACGGCTTCGGCGATCTCGTCCAGCGTCTGGGCATGGCGCGGGCGCTGGAGCGGGCCGGCAAGGTGTTGCATCTGCGTGGCCAGGACGACATCGCCCGGCTCGAACCGGCCGCCCGGGTGCGCCGCGCGCTGGAGGAACTCGGCCCCACCTTCGTGAAGCTCGGGCAGATCCTCGCCACCCGCGCCGATCTGTTTCCGCCGGACTGGATCGCCGAGTTCGGCAAGCTGCAGGACGCGGCGCCGGCGGTGCCCTTCGAGGCCATCCGCGCCCAGCTGGCCGAAGACCTGGGCGATCTGCCCGAAAACATCTTCGCCGAACTCGACACCACGCCCCTGGCCGCGGCCAGCCTGGCCCAGGTGCATCGGGCGCGGCTGGCGGACGGTACGCCGGTGGCGCTCAAGGTGCGCCGGCCGGGCATCCGCCCGGTGATCGAGGCGGACCTGCGTCTGCTCGCCCGGCTGGCCGAGATCGTCGAGGCGGAGGCGCCGGACCTGCGCCGCTACCGCCCCCGCGAGGTGGTCCGCCAGTTTGCCCACTCGTTGCGCCGGGAACTGGATTTCTCGGCCGAAGGGCGCAACGCCGAGCGCATTGCGGCGAGCTTCGCGGATCAGCCCGAGATCGTCGTGCCGCGCATCCACTGGCAATGGTCGGGCGAACGGCTCAACGTGCAGGACTTCATCGAGGGCGTGCCCGGCCGGGCGGTGGCGGCGCTGCCCGAGGGCTTCGACCGCCGTCTGCTGGCCCGGCGTGGCGCCCGCGCGGTGCTCAAGATGGTGCTGGAGGACGGCTTCTTCCACGCCGATCCGCACCAGGGCAACGTGTTCTACCTGCCGGACAACCGGCTCGCCTTCATCGACTTCGGGATGGTCGGGCGCCTGCCCGAGGCCCGCCGCTACGAGGTGGCCGAGCTGCTCCACGGGCTGGTGGACCGGGATGGCGGGCTGGTCACCCAGGTGCTGCTGGGCTGGAGCGACGCGGCCGAGGCCGACAGCGAATCCCTGCGTGCCGACATCGACCGCTTTGTGGATGAGTACCACGGCGTGCCCCTCAAACAGCTGGATTTCGGCGCCATGCTGGGCGACGTGGTGGGCATCCTGCGCGAGCACGGCCTGGCCCTGCCGCCCGATCTGGCGCTGATGATCAAGGCCTTCATCACCCTCGAAGGCCTGGGCCGCCAGCTCGACCCGGATTTCGACATCGCCGGCGAGGCCGCGCCCTATCTGCGCGAGGTGATCCTCGCCCACCACGCGCCGGACGCCATCGCCAAGCGCGGCTGGCGCGGGCTGGTGTCGGTGGCCGACCTGCTGGCCGGGCTGCCCCACGATCTGGCCCGCCTGCTGCGCATCGCCCGCCGGGGCAGCCTGAAGCTGGAGGTGGACGTGCCGCCCCTCAAGGCCTTCGGCGACCAGCTCGACCGGGCCGCCAGCCGGCTGACCATGGGCATCGTCACCGCCGCGCTGATCGTCGGCTCGTCCATCGCGCTGACGGTCAATCGCAGCGATTCGGTGTCGCTGATCGGGCTCTTGGGATTTGTGGGCGCGATGCTGGGCGGGCTGTGGGTGCTGGTGTCGGTGTGGCGCGGCGGGCGCTGATCCGGCCCGGCAGGTTTTTTCTGAGTGAAGACAGGAGGCGCTGAAATGTCGAATCCGATGTTGACCGGAAAACGGGTGCTCGTCACCCACGCGGACCAGTTCATGGGGCCGGTGTTGTGCTCGGTGCTGGCGCGGCATGGCGCCAACGTCATCCACAGCACCGATCCGCTGCGGGCGCCCGGTGCCGTCGAGGCGATGGTGGCCGCAGCCGGGCCGATCGACGTGCTGGTCGCCAACCTGGCGATCGCCGCGCCCACCACGGCGGCCACCGACGTGACCGAGGACGAATGGCAGGACTGCTTCGACGCGCTGGTCCATCCGCTGGCCCGCCTGTGCCGGGCGGTGCTGCCGGCGATGATCGAACGCCGCGCTGGCAAGATCGTGGTGATGGGCAGCGCCTCGGCCCTGCGCGGCATCAAGCGCGCGTCCAGCTACAGCGCCGCCCGTGGCGCCCAGCTGGCCTACGTGCAGGCGGTGGGCGTGGAGGTGGCGCCCCACAACGTGCAGATCAATGCCATCGCCCAGAACTTCGTGGATAACCCCACCTACTTCCCGCCCGAAGTCCAGGCCAACCCACGCTTCCAGGAACGCCTGAAACGCGAGGTGCCCCTGGGCCGGCTGGTGGGCGCCGAGGAAGACGCCGAGTTCGCCGCCTACCTGTGCAGCGACGCCGCCAACTGCTTCGTGGGGCAGGTGTTTCCGATGTGCGGCGGGTGGGTGCCGCGCTAGCGCAACTCAATTTTTCATTCGCCCGGATCCGTGATCCGGCGCAGCCAAGGGCCCTGACGCCCCTCGAGAACGCACGGCGATGACTTATTTTGTCGATATCTTTTCTGTTGAGACCTACGAGGAATTCTCGAGCACCGACAAGCGGGTTTGTGGTTTCCATCCAGGCCGGCGGGCCTGGGTTGCCAAGATCAGGCCTGGCGACAAGATCGTCTGCTACCTGAAAGGCCTGTCCTGCTGGGTTGGCATCCTCGAAGTCACGGGTGCCATGTTCGAGGCAGAGCCGGGGGCAGAGGCTGTCGGCGAGTATTCGCTGCAGTTTCCGTGTGCGCCGATCGTCTGGCTGGAGCGGGGCGCGCTCGTTCCGATCAAGCGCAAGGATCTGTGGAGCGCCCTTTCTTTCACGAAGGATGTGGAACCCGGCGCGGGCGGCTGGAATGCCGTCCTGCGCAGCAGCGGCGTGAGGCTCGCCGAGGCCGATGGCCAGATCGTCGAAGCGCGACTGCTTGCCCAGGCCACCGACCCGATCCCGGACGGCATCACCTGCGATGAGTGGGAGAAGAAGCGCAGCTACAGGATGACCAACGCCGGCGGAAAGGCCGTGTCGGTCAACATTCCGGAGCCGGAATCCGCCGATGACGGGAGCACCGTGGAGGCGGGCCAGGTCCGCACCTCCCACAAGATGCAGGCGCTGCTCGCGGATATCGGTCTGGCGATGGGGTTCGAGGTGTGGATTCCGAAGGCCGACAAGGAAGCCGTTGCTTCCGAGATGGAGGCGCCCAGGCTGCTCGGCCAGCTGCCCCACGCGCAGTTCTCGGAGCCCGCCATCAAGACGGTCGAGCAGATCGACGTGCTGTGGCTGCAGAAGAAATCCATCGTCCGCGCCTTCGAGGTGGAGCACACCACCGCCATCTACTCGGGCTTGCTGCGGATGGCGGATCTACTCGCCCTGCAGCCCAACTTTCATACGAAGCTGCACATCGTCGCGCCCGAGGAGCGTCGCCGGAAGGTGTTTCAGGAGCTGCGCCGCCCGGCGTTTGCCATCTTCAACCAGGGCGCGTTGTCGAAGCTGTGCACCTATCTGCCCTACGAGAAGGTTCAGCAGCTCGCGGATGACCCGAACCTCGAATACCTGAAGCAGGAAGTGCTCGACAAGTTCGAGGAGTCGGCGGCCGAGGCGGATTAGCGCCCCGGCGTCAGCCGCTCACCACATCAGGTCATCCGGCACCTGGAAGGCGGCGTAGGGGTCGTCTTCGTCCACGTCGGTGCTGGCTTTCTTCACGCGGACGACGATGTTGGGGTCGCGTTCGGCGATCTTGTCGGCGATGACCTTGGGTACCAGCTCGGCGGTCTCGCCCTGGCAGACGATCACCAGATGCCCGGCGACGATGTGGGCCTGGACGGCGGCGGAGACGTACATCCGCTTGATCTTGCCGTCGTGGGTGTAGTTGTAGGCGATGTCGCCGCGGCCCTTGTCCTGGCGGTTCTGTTTGACCATCTGGACGATCTGGGCGGCGATGGCCTTCTGCAGCGCGGCGGCGTCGCGCTGGGCGTTGAGCTCGCGGGCGCGCTCGGCGTTCTTGCGCTGGGTTTCGAGGGCGGCGAGGCGAGCCTCGTCGACGCTCTCGGTGCCGGTGCGGCGTTCGATCTTCTTCTGCCGGGCCTTGTCCTGGTTGGTCTGCTTGACCTTGTTCTTGTCGACCAGGCCGGCTTTCAAAAATTGTTCCTGCAAAGAGGCCATGTGTGCGCCACCCCGTGAGATGAAGTTGGCCGGCGCGGGCTGCGATGCCGGCCGGCGGGAAGGCGGCAGGATAGCAAAAATGCGGGGGCTGCCGCCCGTGGTGGCGCGCTTCAGAGGCTGTCGTGGTCGCTCTGGTGGAAGACGTGCTCCGCCACCGGCCGGCCGCCGACGAGGTGCTCGTGGATGATGCGCTCCATCACCGCGTCGGTGACGCCGTAGTACCAGGTGCCGTCGGGCTGCACGCACAGGATCGGGCCGCCCTTGCAGGCGGCGAAACAGGCGGTGCGGGTGCGTTTGACGCGGAGGTCGCCGGCATCGAGCCCGGCGGCCTTGAGGCGGGGCCCGAGGCTGTCGAAGAGGGCCTGGGCCTGGCCGTCGGTGGTGCAGCGGGGGCCGGTGCACACCAGCAGGTGGTGGCGATAGGCGCCGATGCGGGGTTTGACGGGTTCGCTCATGCGTCGGCTCCGGCGGGTTCGTCGGCGGCTTCGGAGGCGAGGGGTTCGGCCAGCAGGGCGGCGATGTAGTCCTCGGGCAGCCGGTGGAGGGCGGCCAGCTCGGCGGCGCCGAGGCCGCTGGCGTGAAGGCCGGCGCGCCAGCCGTCGAGGCCGGTGGACAGCGATCGGCCAGCCTGCTCGCCGGCGTGGGTGGTGCCGCTGTCCACGTCGTACTTGTTGCTGTAGCCCCGCGGCGTGACCATCAGCCCGTGGCGGATGAAGGTGTTGGAGTTGCCGATGAGCACCGTGGAGAGCATGCCGATGTCGCACTCGGTCATCTTTTCGAGGGTGGTGAATTCGATGCGCTGCTTGGGGCGGTAGGCCGACTTGACGATGGCGACCGGGGTGTCGGGGCGGCGGTGACGCAGGAAGAGGCGGCGCGCTTCGACGATCTGGCCGGTGCGGCGGCCGCTCTTGGGGTTGTACAGGGCGACGACGAAATCGGCGTAGGCCACGGCGTCGAGCCGGCGGGCGATGGTCGGCCACGGGGTGAGCAGGTCCGACAGGCTGATGGCGCAGAAATCATGGGTGAGCGGCGCGCCGACCAGCGCAGCGCAGGTGTTGAGCGCCGAGGCGCCGGGGATGATCTCCACGTCGATGCCGCTGTCGGGCGTCCAGCCAGCCTGGAACAGCACCTCGAAGGTGGGCCCGGCCATGCCGTACACGCCGGCGTCGCCGGAGGAGATCAGCGCGACCTTCCTGCCGGCGCGGGCGCGCTCGAAGGCTTCGATGGCCCGGTCGAGCTCTTCGGTCATCGATTTCTTGATGACTTCCTTGCCGTCGAGCAGGTCGGCCACCAGGCGGATGTAGGTGACGTAGCCGATGACGGTGTCGGCTTCGGCAATGGCCGCGCGGGCGCGGGCGGTGAGGTGGGCGTGGCTGCCGGGGCCGAGGCCCACCAGCATGATCCGGCCGCCGGACGGGGTGGAGGTGTCGCTCATTGGGGAATCCTTGCGATGGAGACGGTGGCGTTGCGGCCGTCGGGGCCGCGGAACTTGAGTTTTTCGACGATCAGCTGGTCCATGCCGGCGCCGGCCGCGAGCAGCGCCGCGGCTTCGGAGACCGAGGGCGTGCCGGTGTATTTGCGGACGGTTTCGGAGGGGTGCGGCACCGGCACGACGGCCAGCGCGGCGGCGGGGTAGAAGCGGATCGTCCAGCCCTGCCAGTCGGCCAGGGCGTGCAGGCCGGGCTCGTCGGCCTTGAGGTCGATGCTGGCCACCGCGGCCACGTCGGCGAGGGTGGCGCCGCAGCGGGCGAGGGCGTCCACCACCGCCCACACGAGGGTGGTGGCCGGCGTGCCCCGGTCGCAGCCGAGGCCGAGGGCGATCGGGCTGCTCA
>NZ_BSPX01000089.1:0-16355 GCF_030161255.1 Zoogloea oryzae | reverse complement strand
GTCGTCCAGCGCCGCGGCGAGGGGGCCGGCGCCGACCAGGTAGCCGATGGCCGGCTGGCCGTCGCCACGGGCGTCGAGCACGGTGCGGCCGAGCCCGCCCTGCTGGGAGACGTGGATGGTCTCGATGGGCGTGGCGGGCAGCTGCGACCAGATGCCCAGGCGCTCCAGGGTGAGCCGCGTGCCGTGGGACAGGGCCAGCACCCGCGGGTCGTGCCGTGCGGCGCCGCGGGCACGGGCGTCCAGCAGCAGGATGTCGAGGCCGGCGTCCTTGAGGGCCAGCGCCAGGGTCATGCCCACCGGGCCGGCGCCGACGATGGCGATGTCGTGTCGTTCCATTTCAGCGCGCAGCCATGATGGCTTCGATGTCGGCCACGGACTTGGGCGTGGCGTGGGTGATGATGTCGCAGCCGGTGTCGGTGACGAGGGCGTCGTCCTCGATGCGGATGCCGATGTTCCAGAAGGCTTCGGGCACGCCTTCGGCGGGGCGGATGTAGGTGCCGGGCTCGACGGTGAGCACGTTGCCCACCTCAAGGTTGCGCCACTCGCCTGCCTGCTTGTATTCGCCGGCGTCGTGCACGTCGAGGCCCAGCCAGTGGCCGGTGCGGTGCATGTAGAACTGGCGGTAGCTGCCGGATTCGATCACGCCATCGAGGCTGCCGGTGAGGAGGCCGAGATCGAGATAGCCCTGGGCGAGCACGCGCACCGCGGCGTCGTGGCCGGCGTTCCAGCTGGCGCCGGGGCGGATCTCGGCGATGGCGGCGGCCTGGGCGGCGAGCACCAGCTCGTACACCGCCTTCTGCGGTCCGCTGAAGCGGCCATTCACCGGAAAGCTGCGGGTGATGTCGGAGGCGTAGCCGTCGAGCTCGCAGCCGGCGTCGATCAGCAGCAGGTCGCCATCGGCCAGCTGGCGGTCGTTCTCGACGTAGTGCAACACGCAGGCGTTGGGGCCGGTGGCGACGATGGAGCTGTAGGCCGGCGCCTGGCTGCCGTGGCGGCGGAATTCGTGGATCAGCTCGGCCTCGACTTCGTATTCGAAGACGCCGGGGCGGGCGGCGCGCATGGCGCGGATGTGGGCACCGGCGGAGATCTCGGCAGCGCGGCGCATGGTGGCGATCTCGGAGGCGTCCTTGATGAGGCGCATCTCGTCGATAAGGCTGCGCACGTCGCGGATCTGGGCCGGGGCGTGGGCGCCGGTGCGGGCCTGGGCGCGCACGCGGTTGAGGGCGTCGGCGATGCGGCGGTCCCATTCGGGCTCGTAGCCGATGGAGTGGAACACTGCGGGCTGGTTGGCGAGGAGCTGGCCGAGCTGCTCGTCGAGCTCGTCGATGGGGCGGGCCTCGTCGAAGCCGAAGGCGTCGCGGGCGGCATCGGGGCCGAAGCGGTAGCCGTCCCAGATCTCGCGCTCAACGTCTTTGGTGCGGCAGAACAGGATGCTCCGGGGCGTATCGCCCGCCACCAGCACCAGCACCGCCTCGGGTTCGCGGAAGGCGGTGAGGTAGTAGAAGTAGCTGTCGAAGCGGTAGGCGTAGGTGGTGTCGCGGTTGCGATGGCGCTCGGGCGACGTGGGGATGACCGCCACGCCGCCACCGGCGGCCTGCATGGTGGCGAGAAGCCGCGCGCGGCGGGCCTGGAACGGAGCGATGTCTACGGGCATGGGGCAGAACCGGTGATGCGTCGGGAACCGGCGAGGATATGCCGCTTCCGCCCCTGCTGACAATCGCCGGACGCGGCGGGGAAGGCCGCGCCCGGCGGATTGGGGGCTTACTGGAGCATCGGGCTGTTGAACAGCCAGATGGCGGTGGCGGGCTGGGTGCGGTAGTTGCTGCCGAGGCGGATCGCCACCTGGCCGGCTGCGCCCGGGACGAGCTGGCTCGGATCATCCGGACGGTACGCCGTGTTGAAAGTGAGCACCGTGACCGTTGCGAAGCTCGTGGTGTCGACCGTCACCAGTTTTCCGGTGCCGCTATTGACAACGCACACCAGCCGGTTGGCTACCCGCAGGGGGCGACAGCTGCCGTACGGGCTGGTGCCGACCAGGGCGAGGTCGCCGTCGCGGTAGATGCTGCGGCCAATGAGGATGCCCCGACTGGTCCAGTCCACATCGCGCAGGCTGAAGTCTCCAGTGGTGCCGGTGGAGTTGGCCATCATCAGGCCGTCGCCACGGACCGACATGGCGTAGAGGTTGTACCCGCTGGTCTCGTCGTCGTAGCCATATACCGCCGCGCCTGTACCGTTGAATGCGACGGGGCCGATCGCTGCTCCGGTCGGCATGAAGCCGCCCGCGATCTGCGGCTGGAGCGTGCCGGTGCGCAGGAGGGCAACACCCGCGCTGCCAGGGGACGACTGAGGATCAAAAAGGGAGACGGCGATCACGTCGGCTTCTGCTGGCGAGGCGGCGATGGACTTGGCCACCAGTTGTCGTGCGAAGTAGGAGGAGGTGGGCAGGCGCGTCCGGTACTGTTCGGTCATGCCGGGCAGGCTGAGCTTGACCACTTCGCCGCTGCCGTTCAGGCCCACGTAGAGGGCCGAACCATCCGGCGCCAGGGCCATCGCAAAGGGTTCCGAACCGACGGCGAGAGAATTGCTGACCGCCCCGGTGGCAGCGTCGATGGTGGCGATGCTGTTGCCGGTGCCGGCCACACTGCCGGGAATCGACGCGTAGTAGCGGTTGCGGGTGGCATCGAAGACGAGGGCGTTGTGGGTCAGGGTGAGTTTGGTGACGGTGCCGTCAGGCGGCGGCTCGAACAACGTCGTGCCGCCGACAGTGCCGCTCGCGATGCGCAGACGGTACGGCGCGATGACGGTTGCGTTGCTGGAGTCCACTGCCGTGCGGTCGGCCTGCACGAGACCGATGCCCGGCGCCCACCAGGTCTCTTCGGTGGCGGTGACGGTGTAGGGGGTGTTCGCCAGGGACGAGGGCGAGAGGGTCAGCGCCGTGACGGTGCGGAAACGCGCGGTCTCGGCGGCGCCTTGCGGCAGCGCCATGTTCTCGAGGCCGACGAGCTGTTGGGTGATCTCCAGCCGGAAACTCTCGTTGATGCCGTCGCCGTCCGCATCGGCACCCCAGTCACCCTGCCGGACGATGCTGCGGGTGGCGCCCGTCGGGTAGAAGGGCTCGGGATACATCAGGAGCTCGCCGATGAGGGTGCGTGCGGCGGCGGGCGTGCTGCCGTCGGTGAAGTCGGGCACTGCCAGGCCGGCGGCGGTACGGCGATAGGTCTCGGTGTCGGGCAGGCCGCTGCCGACGCGCTCGGAAATCGTGTAGCCGTCGGCGGTGGTGCTGCTGACTGTGCGGGTGACCAGGTTGCTTGTCGTGACGCCGCTCTGGATGTAGTCGTAGGTCCAGCTGTCGCCCGCCGCGGCCGGGAAGTAGTTGCGGCTGCGCAGGTCCAGCCGGTCGCCGACCGGGTTGGTGTCGGACACCAACTGGGGCAGGGGCGCACGGGCGGTGGGTGACGAACCGCCACCGCCTCCGCCGCATGCGGTGAGGATGGCGGCGGCGGCCAGTGTGATCAGGTGGCGCAGGTGCCTGGCGCGCATTGTTGTTCTCCCGATGATGAAAGGTGCTGTCTCGCCACAAGGCGGCAGCGGATTTCACCTTATTCTCTCTGAATTACAGCGTGTTGATCCAGGGCAAATATCGGGGGCGACAGGTTTGGGGGTTTGTTCAGTCGGCGCGCAGGCTGGCGTCGAGCTCGGCGAGGCGCTGGGGCGTGCCCACGTCCACCCAGCGGCCGTCATGGCGGGCGCCGGTGACCTTTCCGGCGGCCATTGCGGCGCACAGCAGCGGGGCGAGCTTGGCGGGCTGGTCGGGGGCGACGCCGGCGAAGAGGGCCGGGTGGTAGGCGCCGATGCCGGAGAAGGTGAGGCGTTCGCCGCGGCCGTCGTCCGTCACGTGGCCGTCGGGCAGCAGGCCGAAGTCGCCGCCGGGGTTGTGGGCGGGGCTCGGCACCAGCAGCAGGTGGGCGAGCGGGCCGTCGGCAGCGAGGCCTTCAGCCACCCGGGCGAGGGCGGCGAAATCGGCGTCGCAGAACACGTCGCCATTCACCACGACGAAGGGCGCGTCACCCAGCAGCGGCAGGGCGCGGGCGATGCCGCCGGCGGTTTCCAGCGCCGTGCCTTCCGGCGAGTAGGCGATGGGCAGGCCGAAGCGCGCGCCGTCGCCCAGCGCGTCCTCGATCATCTGGCCCAGGTGGGCGTGGTTGATGACGAGGCCAGTGACCCCGGCTGCCGCGAGGCGTTCGATGTGCCAGACGATCAGCGGCTTGCCGCCCGCCGCCAGGAGCGGCTTGGGGCAGGTGTCGGTGAGGGGGCGCATGCGTTCGCCGCGGCCGGCGGCCAGGATCATGGCTTTCATCGCGGGGCGCTCAGAAGGAGTAGCCGACTTCGGTGACGGTGGGCTCGAGCTGCTCCAGCAGGCGCAGCAGGGGCTTGAGTTCGCCGTAGCGCTCGCAGGCCTTGCGCAGGTATTGCATGACGAGCGGCATGTCCTTCAGGTAGCCGTCCTTGCCGTCGCGGTGATACAGGCGCGCGAAGATGCCCAGCACCTTGATGTGGCGCTGCACGCCCATCCATTCGAAATCCCGGTGGAACTCGGCGAAATCCGGGCGCACCGGCAGGCCCAGGCGGCGGGCGGTTTCCCAGTAGCGGGCGAGCATGTCGAGCACGAAATCCTCTTCCCAGTGGATGTAGGCGTCCTTGAACAGGGAGGCGAGGTCGTAGGTGAGGGGGCCGTAGACGGCGTCCTGGAAGTCCAGCACGCCGGGGTTGGGCGTGCTCACCATCAGGTTGCGGCAGTGGTAGTCGCGGTGCACGAAGACCCGCGGCTCGGCGAGGTTCACGTCGACGATGCGGTCGAACACGTCGTAGAGATCGGCGGTCTGCTTCTCGGTGAGGGTGACGCCCTTGTGGCGGCCCACGAACCACACCGGGAAGAGCTCCAGCTCGCGCATCAGCAGCTCGCGGTTGTACTCGGGCAGCACGCCGGGGCGGCTGGCGAGCTGGATCGAGATCAGCGCGCCGAGGGCTTCGGCGTACAGGTTGTGGGCGTTGTCCTTGGTGAGGGCCTGCAGGTAGGTGGTGCTGCCCAGGTCGGACAGGAGCAGGAAACCGTCTTCGAGGTTCTGCTTGTGGATGTGCGGCACATGCACGCCGGCGGCACCGAAAAGCTCGGCCACCTTGATGTAGGGCCGGCAATCTTCGTGGGCGGGCGGGGCGTCCATGACGATCAGCGGCACGGAATCGTCAGCGAATGTAACCCGGAAGTAGCGCCGGAAGCTGGCGTCGGCGCTGGCCGGAGCGATTTCAAAGGCGCGGCCGGGAAATTCGGCGGCGATCCAGGACTGGAGTTGTTGGCGTCGTTCCACGGGAGTCGGTGAGGCGTTCGTGTAAAATCACGCAGTTTATCAAACCATGCGGTCGGCTCGCCGGCTGGTTCCTGTCCCGGGATGAAACCTCGTACCCAGTTGCGCTTTCTGTCGATCGCCCTGTTCGCCTTGTGGGGGCGTGCCGGAGCCGAAACGCTTCCGCCCTTCTTCGTGTCGCCTGCACTGCTCGGCCCCGCGCCGACGCCGGCGGCCGCACCGGCGGTCTCCGATCCGGCCCCCGCGGTGGTCTCCGACAAACAGGCCTTGAAACCGGCCCCGACGCCGGCCGCCGCCACGTCCAGGCCCGCAGCCAAGGCTGCCGACAAGCCCGTGTCGCCGGCCCGGGTGAGCCGGGGCGTGCCCGTAGCGGTCGCGCCAGCCCCCGTCCAGGCGCTGAAGCCCGGCACCACGGTCATCACCGGCGACAAGGTGTCGGGCCTGCAGGATGTGGACGCGGTTGCCGAAGGCGCCGCCGAGCTGCGGCGCGACAACACCCGCGTCGAGGGCGACAAGCTCCACTACTTCGAGCTGACCGATGAGGTCGAGGCCACCGGTAACGTCAAGGTGACCCGTGGCGGCGACCGCATGAGCGGGCCCCACATGCGCATGAAGGTGGAGGAGCAGGTCGGCACCTTCGATTCACCCGAATACGTCATCAGCCGCCCGGGCCGCCCGGCGCCGCCGGGGCAGATCCTGCTGCCGGGGCAGTCTGTGCCGCGCGCCCAGCAGCCCCTCACCGGCCACGGCTCGGCCGAAAGCCTCGAGCTCGAAGGCGAAAACCAGTTCCGCTTCCTCAACGGCACCTGGACCAGCTGCAAGCCCGAGCGGCCCGACTGGTACATCCGCGCCAACGAGCTGCAGCTCGACTACGACCGGGAAGTGGGCGAAGCCAAGGGCGGCACCCTGGTGTTCAAGGGCCTGCCCCTGGGCTACCTGCCGTGGGCGGATTTTCCGCTGTCGGAAGCGCGCCGCTCGGGCGTGCTGTCGCCCACCTTCGGCACCTCGAACAAGGTCGGCGTCGATCTGTCGGTGCCCTACTACTTCAACCTGGCGCCCAACTACGACGACACCCTCACGCTGCGCTACATGGGCTTGCGCGGCCTGCAGATGCGCAACGAAACGCGCTACGTCACGCCGACTTACCGGGGCATCACCTACCTCGAATACCTGCCCAACGACCAGGTCGAGCAGCGCAGCCGCTACGCCGGCACGATCCGCCACGATCACAATTTCGGCGATGGCTGGGCGGGCAACATCAACTTTGCCGGGATCTCCGACCCGAAGTACTTCACCGATCTCTCCACGCGCCTGACGCTCACCTCCACCGTCAACATCCCGCGTCAGGCCAGCCTGACTTACGGCGGGGGCGGCTGGTGGAACGCCAGCGCGATGCTGCAGTCGTTCCAGACCCTGCCCGACACCCTCACCGGCGTCCGCTCCGAGCCCTACAAGCGCCTGCCGCAGCTCACCCTCAACGCCCTGCGGCCCGAGCTGCCCGGCGGCACCACCTTCCACCTGGCCAGCGAGTTCGTCTCGTTCTCGCACCCGACCCAGACCGAAGGCCGCCGCCTCACGCTCTACCCGCAGCTGTCGCTGCCGCTGCAGACCTCCGCTTTCTACGTGACGCCCAAGATCGGTGTCCACGCCACCCGCTACGACATCGACTACCGGGGCACGCCCACCGGCGACACCGGCCAGTCGCGCTCGCTGCCCATCTTCTCGGTGGATTCCGGCGTGACCTTCGAGCGCGACACCAGCTTCGGCGGCCGGGATTACATCCAGACCCTCGAGCCGCGGGTGTACTACCTCTACGTGCCCTACACCGACCAGTCGAAGATCCCCAACTTCGACTCCGGCTTCTACGACTTCAACTTCGCGCAGATCTTCGCCGAGAACGTCTACACCGGCGGCGACCGCATCTCCAACGCCAACCAGGTCACCACCGCGCTGCAAAGCCGCCTGATCGACCCCAACACCGGCGCCGAGACCGTGCGTGCCGCGCTGGGCCAGCGCTACTACCTGGTGGATCAGCGCGTCGCCCTCGCTGACGGCGCGCCGATGCGAACCGGCAAGCAGGCCGACCTGCTGGCCGCCTTCAGCGCCACCTTCATGCCCAAGTTCCAGTTCGACACCGCGTGGCAGTACAACCCGCGGGACAACTGGACCGAGCGCTTCAATGTCGGCGTGCGCTTCCAGCCCGCCTACGCCCGGGCGGTGTCGGTCAGCTGGCGCTACAAGCACAACTACTCCACCGACCCCAAGTCGCCCGACGGCTTCCGCGATCTGGACATCTCCGGCCAGTGGCCGCTGTGGGGCAACCTGTACGGCGTCGCCCGCTACAACCGCAACCTGCGCGACCACCGCCTCACCCAGGGGATCGCCGGTATCGAATACAACGCCGGTTGCTGGGTGTTCCGCGGCGTGGTGCAGCAGCTCGTCACCACCTCCACCGACGTGAACCGCTCGTTCTTCTTCCAGCTCGAGTTCAACGGCGCCGGCAGCATCGGCTCCAGCCCGCTCACCATGCTCAAGCGCAACGTGCCCGGATATGGGAAGATCAACGAGGGCTCGACGCCCTACGTTGGCAGCGACGACGACGAATTCTGAAAGACCACCCCAACCCCATGAAACTCATCGCTACCCTGATCGCAGCGTCCCTGTTTGCCCATGCCTCCCTGGCCGCCAGCCCAGTCGAGGTCGACCGCATCGTGGCGGTCGTCAACAGCGAGGTGATCACCAAGGCCGAGCTGCGTCAGCGGGTCGAACAGGTCACCCGCCAGCTCAGCCGCCAGGGCACGCCGCTGCCGCCGTCCGACGTGCTCGAGCGCCAGGTGCTCGAACGCCAGATCATCGAACGCCTGCAGATCCAGCTCGCCGGCGAAACCTCCCTGCGGGTGGACGACGTCACCCTCGAACGCGCCCTGGGTCGCATCGCCGACAACAACAAGCTGTCGATGACCGATTTCCGCAAGGCCCTCGAGAAGGACGGCATCACCTGGGAACGCTTCCGCGAGGAAGTGCGCAACGAGATCCTCCTCGGCCGCGTGCGCGAGCGTGAGGTCGAGAGCCGCATCGTGGTGTCCGACGCCGAGGTGAACAACTTCCTGTCCCACCCCGAGAACGTGGTCGGCCAGGCCGAGTACAACCTCGCCCACATCCTGTTCCGCGCCCCCGAAGGCGCCAGCCCCGAGCAGCTCGCCCGCCTGCGCGCCAAGGCCGAAGACGTCGCCGCCCGCATCGCCCGCGGCGAAGCCTTCGACAAGCTCGCTGCCAGCTATTCCGACGCGCCCGACGCCCTCTCCGGCGGCAACATCGGCTGGCGCAGCGCCGAGCGGCTGCCCGGCCTGTTCGCCGAGGCCGTCGCCAACCTGCGTCCCGGCGAAGTCACCCCGATCCTGCGCAGCGCGGCGGGCTTCCACCTGGTCAAGATGATCGAGCGCAAGGGCGGTAGCCAGGGCGTTCCGCCCGCCCAGGTGCAGCAGACCCATGCCCGCCACATCCTGATCAAGACCAGCGAAGTGGTGTCCGACGCCGACGCCAAGCGCCGCCTCATCGACCTGCGCGAGCGCGTCGTCCAGGGCGGTGCCAGCTTCGCCGATCTGGCCCGCCAGCACTCCGCCGACATCTCCGCCGCCAAGGGGGGCGATCTGGGCTGGATCTACCCGGGTGACACCGTGCCCGATTTCGAGCAGGCCATGGACGCCCTCAAGCCCGGCGAGCTCAGCCAGCCCGTCAAGTCGCCCTTTGGCTGGCACCTGATCCTCGTCGAGGAACGCCGGGTGCAGGATGTCTCCGACGACCGCAAGCGCGCCGCCGCCCGCAACGCCCTGCGCGAGCGCAAGTCCGACGAGGCCTACCAGGACTGGCTGCGCCAGCTGCGCGACCGGGCCTACGTCGAATACCGGCTCGAAGACAAGTAAGCCGCCCGACTCGACGGCCCCCGCCGTCGGGCCGGCGGTGATTCCCGAAAAAGGGCTGGCCCAGGTGCCAGCCCTTCGCCCTTGAAGCTCCCGAACCCCAGAACATCATGTCCCATCCCATCCTGGCCATCACCAGCGGCGAGCCGGCCGGCGTCGGTCCCGATCTCTGTGCGGCGCTGCCGCGGCGCGAGTGGCCCGCCCGGCTGGTCGTGCTGGGCGATCGGGCGATGATCGCAGCGCGGGTTCATGCCGTCGAACCCTCTGTCGACGTGATCGACTACCAGCCCGGCGGCAGCGCCCGGCCCGGGGCGATCGAAGTCCTCCACGTGCCGCTGGCCGCGCCCGCCGTGCCCGGCAGGCTCGACGCCGCCAACGGCCGCTACGTGCTCGACATCCTCGACCGGGCCATCGCCGGCTGCAAGTCGGGCGAGTTCGCCGGGATGGTCACCGCGCCGGTGCACAAGGGCATCATCTGCGATGCCGGCGTGCCTTTCTCCGGCCACACCGAATACCTCGCCGAAGCCACCGGCACGCCGCTGGTGGTGATGATGCTGGTGGGTGGCGGGATGCGCGTGGCGCTGGTCACCACCCACCTGCCGCTGAAGGACGTGTCCGCCGCCATCACCCGGCCGCTCCTCACCGACACCCTGCGCATCCTCCACGCCGATCTGGTGCGCGACTTCGGCCTGCCGGCGCCGCGCATCCTCGTCGCCGGGCTCAACCCCCACGCGGGCGAGGGCGGCCACATGGGCACCGAAGAGATCGACACCATCATTCCGGTGCTCGAGCAACTGCGCGCCGAGGGCATGGATCTCGTCGGCCCGCTGCCCGCCGACACCCTGTTCGTGCCCCACACCCTGCAGCAGGGCGACGCGGTGCTGTCGATGTTCCACGACCAGGGCCTGCCGGTGCTCAAGCACGCCAGCTTCGGCGGCGGCGTCAATGTGACCCTCGGCCTGCCGATCATCCGCACGTCGGTCGACCACGGCACCGCACTGGATCTCGCCGGCTCCGGCCGTGCCGATCCGGGCAGCCTGTTCGCCGCCGTCGAGCTGGCGATCACCATGGCGAAGGCGCGGGGGCGGTCATGATCGACCGTCGTCGCATCCTGCTGGGCGGGTTTGCCGCGCTGGGCCTCGCGGCCTGCGGCGCCCAGCCCGTCAAGCCCGAGCCGCGCTTTGCCCGCAAGCCGAAGATCGCGCTGGCCCTGGGCGGTGGCGCGGCCCGCGGTTTTGCCCACATCGGCGTCATCAAGGCGCTGGAGACCAGCGGCATCGCGCCCGACATCGTGATCGGCACCAGCGCCGGCTCGGTGGTCGGCGCCCTCTACGCCGCCGGCCACGGGCCCTTCGAGCTGCAGAAGCTGGCGATCCAGCTCGATGAGGCGTCCGTCACCGACTGGAGCCTGTTCGACCGGGGCGTGATCAAGGGCGAGCGGCTGGAGCAGTTCATCAACGCCAACGTGGGCAACCGTCCCATCGACGGCCTCAAGCGCCGCTTTGCCGCGGTCGCCACCGATCTGGCGAGCGGCGAGCCGATCGTCTTCCAGCGCGGCAACACCGGCACCGCGGTGCGCGCCTCGTCGGCTATCCCCGGCGTCTTTCCGCCGGTCGTCATCGGCGGGCGCGAATACGTAGACGGCGGCCTGGTGGCGCCGATTCCGGCCCGCGAGGCGCGCGCGCTGGGCGCCGATCTGGTGATCGCCGTGGACATCTCGTCGCGCCCCAGCGGCAAACGCAACCAGGGCACGCTGGATCTGCTCCTCGACACCATCTCGATCATGGGCGGGGCGCTCGGCAAGCACGAACTCACCGCCGCCGATGTGGTGATCCGGCCCGAGCTGCGCGGCCTGCCGGCCACCAATTTCCAGCAACGCCACGAGGCCATCCTCGAAGGCGAGAAGGCCGGCTTTGCCGCCGTGCCGCGGGTGCGCGAGGCCCTCGCCGCCTGGGAGCGCAGAAACTGAACGCCGCCGCCCGACGGGCCGGCGCTGCCATTTTTACCGGAAGGAAACCCGGATGAGCGAGCAACATCAGGCGCGCAAGCGCTTTGGCCAGAACTTCCTGTCCGACCCCAACATCATCCGCAAGATCATCGAGGCGATCCGCCCGAAGGAGGGCGACCGCATCGTCGAGATCGGCCCGGGCCTCGGCGCGATGACCGAGCCGCTGATGGAGGCCATGGACCACCTGCACGTGGTGGAGATCGACCGCGACCTGATCGCGCGCCTCAAGGAGAAGCACTCGCCCGAGCGGCTGACCATCCACGAGGGCGACGCGCTGAAGTTCGACTTCGCCAGCATCGTGCCCGACGGCGTGCCGTTGCGGGTGGTGGGCAACCTGCCCTACAACATCTCCACGCCCATCCTGTTTCACCTGGCCGAGTTTGCCGAGAAGGTGAAGGACATGACCTTCATGCTCCAGAAGGAGGTGGTGATGCGCATGGTGGGCGAGCCGGGCACCGAGGAATACGGCCGCCTGTCGGTGATGCTCCAGTACCGCTTCAACATGGCCCGGCTGTTCGACGTGCCGCCGGGCGCCTTCCGGCCGGCGCCCAAGGTGATGTCGAGCATCGTGCGGATGGTGCCGCGCCCGGCGGCCGAATGCACCGCCGACGACTACGCGCTGCTGGGCAAGATCGTCACCGCAGCCTTCGGCCAGCGCCGCAAGACCCTGCGCAATACCCTGCGGGATTATCTGGATGAAGCGGATTTCACCGCGCTGGCGATCGACCCCGGTCTGCGCGGCGAACGCCTGAGCGTCGAGGACTTCGTGCGCATCGCCAATCACGTGGCGAAAAAATCGGGTTAATCGGCAAAAACCGGAAATTGACAGCGTTTAAAGATGTCTTTCGGGTGGTTTTGTTAGTTGCTGTCAAATTTGAAAAATAGGCTTCCAGGGGCGTGAATACATCACGGCCCGCCCGGCAGGGGACGAATAGATTGGAGGTGTCGCAGCGAAACCCACTTCGGGGCGCTGCGGCAAACAAAATTTTCGCCTTCAATCAACCAAGTGAGGTTTCAAATGGCTATTCGCGAACTGTCCGCCAAGGAAGTCCAGAACGTTTCCGGTGGCACCTTCTGTCTGCTCGGTGGCCTGCTGTCCTTCAAGCTGAACCTGCTCTCCAGCCTGTTCAAGTCCTGCAGCACCCCGGCCCCGACGCCCTGTCAGCCGGCCCCCACCCCCTGCAAGCCGGCTCCGACCACCTGCTACACCGCCCCGAAGTACGGCTGCTGATCGCTGCTGAATCGGGTTGAGCCGGTCGCCTTTTGAGGTGCCCGGCACCGATGGGCCACCCCGATTCTCGAGGTGGCCCGTTGTCATTTCCAGGTAGTAGGTCATTTCGCACGCTTTGGCCGGATTGGCGCTGTTCCCTATGGAATTGTTCTTCGCCCGTTTCGGGCAGCGCTGCCATCCTGCGTGCCATGACCCCGTCCAGCGCTGATTGCCGCATCCCGTGAACGACGATTCCCTGTTTCGAACCGAAGCCCTCGAGGCTCAGCGGACCAACTGGCTCGGGCCTGTGGTGCTGGCCCAGCCGCTGTCCTTTGCGGTGTTCGCGCTGGTCGCAGCCCTGTGCGGCGTGGCGCTGATCGCTTTTTTCGCCTTTGGCAGCTACACCAAGCGCGCCACCGTGCCGGGCCAGCTGCTGCCCGCCGGTGGATGGTCGAAGGTCTATCCCCGCGAGGCCGGGGTGGTGATCGAGAAGCGCGTGCAGGAAGGGCAGGCCGTGCGCCAGGGGGACGTGCTCTTTGTGCTGTCCCTCGACCGCCGGAGCGACACCGCGTCCAGCGGGCTGGCCGGCATCTCGGAGCAGGTCACCGCCCGGCGCAACAGCCTGCGCGCCGAGCTGGGCAAGACCGAGTCCCTGCAGATCGAGCAGCGCGCGAACCTGCAGCGCAAGGAGGTCGCCTTCGATGCCGAGCTGCGCGTGATCGCCCAGTCCATCGACGGCCAGAAGAGCCGCGTCGCGCTGGCTGAGGACACCCTGCGCCGCTACAAGGGCCTGCTCGACAAGGATTACATCGCCGCCGAACAGGTGCAGCTGCGCGAGGCCGACCTGATCGACCAGCGCTCGCGCCTGCAGGCGCTGGAGCGCGACCGGCTCAACGTGCAGCGCGAACTCACCCTGCTGCGGGGCGAGCTGACGCGCCTGCCGCTGGAGCAGTCAAAGCAGATTTCCGAGCTGCGCCGCGGCCTGTCGAGCACCGATCAGGAGCTGGTCGAGAGCGAACTGCGCCGTCAGGTGCTGGTGGTTGCCCCGCGGGATGGCGTGGCCACGGCGGTGACCGCCGAAGTGGGCCACAGCGTCGATGGCAGCCGGCCGGTGGTGTCCATCGTGCCGCCCGGCGGGCGCCTCCAGGCCTACCTGTTTGCGCCGAGCAAGGCGGTGGGCTTCGTGCGCGAGGGCGACCGGGTGATGATCCGCCTCGATCCCTATCCCTATCAGAAGTTCGGCCACCTGCCCGGCCGCGTGGCCCAGGTGGCGCGGGTGTCGCTGTCCAGCCAGGAGCTGTCGGCCCTCGGCCTGATGAGCGAGACAGCCAGCGCCGAGCCCGTGTATCGCATCACCGCCGACCTGGACGCCCAGACCATCCAGGCCTACGGCGAAGCCCGCCCGCTGCAGGTGGGCATGCAGCTGCAGGCCGACATCATGCAGGAGCGCCGCAAGCTCTACGAATGGGTGCTCGAGCCCCTGCTCAGCATCACCGGCAAGCTGTGACGCCGACTTCATCCCGATCCCGCCCATGTCCCTGATCCCGAGCCTGCCCCCTTTCCTTGGCCGCAGCCTGCCGGTCATCCTGCAGACCGAAGCCACCGAGTGCGGCCTCGCCTGCCTCGGCATGGTGGCCGGCTACCACGGCCGACGCACCGATCTGGCCCAGCTGCGCCGGCAGTTTTCCATCTCCCAGCATGGCGCCACCCTCGGCCAGCTGATCGGCATCGCGGGCGCCCTGGGCCTTGCCAGCCGGCCGCTGCGGCTGGATCTGGAAGACCTGGACCAGCTGCGCACGCCGTGCATCCTGCACTGGAACCTCAACCATTTTGTGGTGCTGAAGAAGGCGACCCGCCGCGGCCTGCTCATCCACGATCCGGCCAGCGGGCTGCGTCGGGTGAGCCTGGACGAGACCTCGCGCTGCTTCACCGGCGTGGCGCTGGAGCTGTGGCCGTCGGCCGAGTTCCGCCCCTCCGCGCCGCCGCCGGCGATCCGCTTTCGCGATCTCATCGGCCGTGTCGACGGCCTGCTGGGCGCCGGTGCCCAGGTGCTGGCGCTGGCGGTGGTGCTGGAGATCTTCGCCTTGGTCAGCCCCTTCTACCTGCAGTGGGTGATCGACCACGTGCTGGTGTCGGCCGACCGCGATCTGCTTACCACGCTGGCGCTGGGCTTCGGGCTGCTGCTCATCATTCAGGAGATCTTCGGCGCACTGCGTTCGTGGATCCTGCTGCACATCGGCACCAACCTCAGCCTGCAGTGGCGCACCAACGTGTTCGCCCATCTGGTGCGGCTGCCGGTGTCGTACTTCGAGCGCCGCCACCTGGGCGACATCGTGTCGCGCTTCGGGGCGGTGGACGAGATCCAGTCCAAGCTCACCGCGTCCTTCTTCTCGGCGCTGATCGACGGGTTGATGTCGGCGGTCACGCTGGTGATGATGTTCATCTACAGCCCGCCGCTGGCCTGGCTGGCGGTGGGGGCGATGGTCGCCTACGGGCTGATCCGCGCGATGTGGTTCCGCCCGCTGCGCCTCGCCACCGAGCAGGAGATCGTCCATCACGCCAGCCAGCAGTCGCACTTCCTCGAGACGGTGCGCGGGATCAAGGCGGTCAAGCTGTTCCAGCGCCAGAACGAGCGGCGCTCCAGCTGGCTCGGGCTGGTGGCCGAGCAGGTCAATGCCGGCGTGCGCACCCAGCGCCTGTCCATCGCCTTCCAGACCACCAACGGGCTGCTCTTCGGGCTGGTCGGCATCGCCATCCTGTGGATGGGCGCCCGGTTGGCCCTCGACGGGGCGATGACGGTGGGCGTGCTGATGGCGTTCAAGGCCTACAAGGACCAGTTCGACAACCGGGTGGCGGGCCTCGTCGAGAAGTTCTTCGAGCTGCGCATGCTGCGCCTGCAGGGCGAGCGGCTGGCCGACATCGTGCTTACCAAGCCCGAATCCGCCCCGGCCCTGGCGCAGACCACCGACACCGTGCCGGTGCCGGAGATCCGCCTGCAGGGCGTGCGCTTCCGCTACGCCGAGACCGACCCGTGGGTTGTGGACGGCATCGACCTGACCATCCCGCCGGGTCAGTCCATCGCCTTCGTGGGCCCGTCGGGCTGCGGCAAGACCACGCTCATCAACCTGATCCTCGGCGTGTTTCCGCCCGCCGAGGGCGACGTGATGATCGGCGACAGCAGCCTGCGTCGCAACGGCGGCGAGGCGATGCGCAGCGTGGTGGGCACGGTGATGCAGGACGACACGCTGTTCGCTGGTTCCATCGCCGACAACATCTGCTTCTTCGACCCGGCGCCGGACCGCGCCCGCATCGAGGAATGCGCCCGCATGGCCCAGGTGCACGACGAGATCGCGGCCCTGCCGATGGGCTACAACACGCTGGTGGGCGACATGGGCACGGTGCTCTCCGGCGGGCAGAAGCAGCGCCTGTTCCTGGCCCGGGCGCTCTACAAGCGGCCGCGCATCCTGATCCTCGACGAAGCCACCAGCCACCTGGATGTGGAAAAGGAGCAGGCCGTGAACCAGGCCATCCAGTCCCTCAACCTCACCCGCATCCTCATTGCCCACCGGCCCGAGACCATCCTCAGCGCCGAGCGCGTGGTGGCCCTGCATGGCGGCAAGGTGGTGGAGGACATGACCATCACCGAGCTGCTGGCCCGCCAGAACAGCGCCCGGGCCGTGGCGGAGGCGTCGTGATGCGGCGCCTCGCCCTGGCTTTGATGCTGGCTGCCACGTGGGGCAGCGCCGCCGCCTTCGACCCGCTGGTGAGCGGGCGCGATCTGGCTGGTCTGCCGCCGCCGGGCGAGCTGCCGCTGGATGCCGATGTGGTGGGCGGCCCGGCGTGCCCGGGGCCGC
>NZ_BSPX01000088.1:0-16402 GCF_030161255.1 Zoogloea oryzae | reverse complement strand
CTCCACCGCGCTGAACAACTGCGCTGCGAAGAGGGCCGAATTATAAAGAACTATCAGAAGGCGTCAAGAGGTTTGGGGAAATTAATTCAAAACAGCGACACACGCGCAAATTTGCGCTTGCCGACCTGCAGCACAACCACGGCACCCGCAGCCAGCACCAAGCCACGATCCGAGACCTTCTCACCATCCAGGCGAACGCCACCCTGATCGATCATGCGCAGGGATTCCGACGTGCTTGCAGTCAGTCCGGCCTGCTTTAGCACCGCGGCAATCCCCAACCCATCCGCGCCTGCCTGAATCGTGACCTCCGGAATGACGTCTGGAATCGCATTCCGCTGGAAGCGCGCCTCGAAATCCTCGAGCGCTGCCACTGCCGCGGCGCCGCCGTGGAAGCGGGCAACCAGCTCCTGCGCAAGCTTGACCTTCACGTCGCGCGGATTGCGACCTTCAGCGATCGACTCGCGCAGCGCCTTGATCTCGACCGCCGGCAAGAAGGACAGCAGATCGTAGTAACGCCACATGAGGTCATCGGAGACCGACATAACCTTGCCGAAAATCTCGTTGGGCGGCTCGTAGATACCGATGTAGTTGCCCAGCGACTTGGACATCTTGTTAACGCCGTCCAGACCTTCAAGCAGCGGCATCGTCAGCACGCACTGGGGCGCCTGGCCGTAGTGCTTCTGCAGTTCGCGGCCAACCAGCAGATTGAAGCGTTGATCCGTGCCACCGAGTTCGACATCCGCCTTCATCGCCACGGAGTCATAGCCCTGGCAGAGCGGATACAGGAATTCATGAATCGCGATCGGCTGCTGCCCGGCATAACGCTTGGCGAAGTCATCCCGCTCAAGCATCCGCGCAACCGTGTGCTGAGCGGCCAGCCGGATCATCCCGGACGCGCCGAGCGCCTCCATCCAACTGGAGTTGAAGCACACCTCGGTCTTCGCCGGATCCAGGATCTTGAACACCTGCTCCTGATACGTCTTCGCGTTCTCGAGCACCTGCTCGCGAGTGAGCGGCGGCCGCGTCGTGTTCTTGCCCGACGGATCGCCGATCATCCCGGTGAAGTCGCCAATCAGGAACATCACCTGATGACCAAGCTCCTGAAAGTGGCGAAGCTTGTTGATCAGAACGGTATGTCCCAGGTGCAGATCCGGCGCCGTTGGGTCGAAACCGGCCTTGACCCGCAGCGGGCGGCCCGTCTTGAGCTTCTCGACGAGCTCCGCTTCGATCAGGAGCTCGTCGGCTCCGCGCTTGATGAGCTCCAGCGCTGCAGTGATTTCAGTCATATTTGTCCTCGAGCAAGTCCAAGTCGCGAACTATTTGGTAGACTTCGCGGCTTGTTTTTGCTTGGAAAGCCCGATGCTTGGAGAAAAGTCGATAATTTTAGCGCATCTCAAAAAGCTTCGTGCAGACGACCCGGCCAAGGCGTGGCGCCTGCTGAGCGCTGGCATCGGCTCCGCGATCGGCATGGCAGCTGCCATCGCGGTGGCGCCAGGCACCACGACCGCTCCTACGACAACAGAAACCGTCGTCGAACAACTCACCGCGGTTCCCGCCGTCGTGCGCCGGGACGATACGCGCCCCTTCATCCGCGAAGACCGCATCAAGAATGGCGAGAGCTTCGCCAGCGCCCTGCGCCGCCTGGGTGTTTCATCCAGCGCCATCACCGCGCAGGCCAACAACCCCAAACTGACGCGTGAGCTTGCCGGCACTTTCCGGCCGGGCGCCACGCTCATCGTCGCCACCACGGCCGAAGGCGGCCTGCAATCCGCCTCCATCTGCCCGCCCGGCGCCGACACCAGCCTGACGGTCGAAGTGGTCGACGGAAAACTCCAGGCCAGCCAGCGCGCCCTGCCGCTGGAAACGCGTGTACATATGCAGAGTGGCGTAGTCCAGTCCTCGCTGTTTGCCGCAATGGATACCGCCGGCCTGCCCGACAGCTTGGCCGAGGAGCTGTCCCGCATCTTTGGCGACGACATCGACTTCCACTCCGACCTGCGCCGGGGCGACCGCTTCAGCGTGATCTACGAAGTCGCCTACCACCAGGGACGCGCCATCCGCACCGGCCGAATCCTCGCGGCGGAGTTCATCAATCAGGGCAGCCGCCACTCGGCCTACCTGTTCACCCATCCGAACGGTACTCAGGAGTACTACAACCAGGACGGCAAGAGCCACAAGGAAGGCTTCCTGCGCTCACCGCTCGAGTTCTCGCGGGTCAGCTCCGGTTTTTCGATGCGGCTTCACCCGGTTTTCGGCACCTGGCGTGAACACAAGGGCGTGGATTACGCGGCCCCTCACGGCACCGCCGTCAAGGCCACAGCCGATGGCGTGGTCGAGTTCGTCGGACAGCAGAACGGCTACGGCAACTTCATCGTCCTGCGCCATCGGGACAAATACACCACCGCTTACGGCCACCTGAGCGGCTTCGCCCGCGAGATCAAGACCGGCGCACGGATCAGCCAGGGCACCACCATCGGCTACGTTGGCAGCACCGGCTGGGCAACCGGACCGCACCTGCACTACGAATTCCGCATCAACAACGTGCACCAGGATCCGCTCACCGTCACCCTGCCCAACGCGGCGGCGCTCACGGGCAACACGCTCAGCGCCTTCCGCCACCAGACCGACGCCCTCGCCACCCAGATCGCCCACCTCCAGCAGAGCAAGTTCGTTCAGCTCGACTGAGCGCAGAGACTGCCGCTCGAAAAAACAAGGCCCGCCATCGCAAGATGACGGGCCTTGTTTTTGTGGTGCAGCCAGCTAACGCCAGCGCACCCGCACAATCAGATCAGGCAGAGAAGGACGAACCGCAGCCGCAGGTGCTGGTGGCGTTCGGATTGCGGATCACGAACTGGGAGCCCTCCAGACCTTCGGTGTAATCGATCTCGGCACCCACAAGGTACTGGTAGCTCATCGGGTCGATCAGCAGCATGACGCCATCTTTTTCCATCACGGTGTCGTCGTCGTTGCGGATCTCGTCGAAGGTGAAACCGTACTGGAAGCCGGAACAGCCACCGCCAGTCACGAACACCCGCAGCTTGAGGTCGGGATTGCCTTCTTCAATGATCAGATCCTTGACCTTGTTGGCGGCGCTATCGGTAAAAACCAGGGGGACGGGGGTCTCGGTTACGGCATTCATGAAACAACTCCTTCAAATTTATCGTCTGATTATGGTCAGCCTCCAGGCCTCGGTCAAGGCATGGGCATCAAATAGTCGACAAAATTACTCGTATTTAGTTCAGGGCATCAGCGGGATCTGACCGAGCCCGGCGGTTTCATCCAGACCGAACAGGATGTTCATGTTCTGAACCGCCTGACCCGCAGCCCCCTTCACCAGATTGTCGATCACCGACAGCACGACGACCACGTCACCACCCTGCGGGCGATGAACCGCGATGCGGCACATATTGGCCGAGCGCACCGAGCGCGTGGACGGATGGGAGCCCTTCGGCATCACATCGACGAAAGCCTCACCGGCAAAACGCTCTTCGAACAAGGCCTGCAGATCGACGTCCTTCTTGATGCGGCCGTACAGCGTGGCATGGATGCCACGGATCATCGGCGTCAGGTGCGGCACGAAGGTCAGACCGACGGGCGCATTGGCGAAACGGGACAGCCCCTGCCGGATCTCGGGCAGGTGACGATGGCCGGCGACACCATAGGCCTGGAAGTTGTCAGCGGATTCGGAGAAGAGGATGTGGGTCTCGGCCTTGCGCCCGGCGCCGGAAACGCCCGACTTGGCATCCGCCACCAGATTGTCGAGCTCGATCACGCCCGCTTCGACCAGCGGCAGGAAACCGAGCTGCACCGCCGTCGGGTAGCACCCCGGATTGGCGATCACGCGCGCCTTCTTGATGGCTTCGCGATTCACTTCAGGCAGGCCATAGACCGCCTCAGCCACCAGCTCGGGGCAGGCGTGCTTCATGCCGTACCACTTCTCCCACTCGGCGATGTCCGAGATGCGGAAGTCGGCCGCGAGGTCGATCACCTTCACGCCGGCCGCCACCAACTCGGCCGCCTGCTGCATCGCGATCCCGTTCGGGGTGGCGAAGAACACGACATCGCACGAACCGAGATCAGCCGACTGGGGATCGACGAAGCACAGATCAACCCGGCGACGCAGGCTCGGGAACATGTTCGCAACCGGAACGCCGGCATCCCCCCGTGAGGTGATCGCCTTCAGTTCGACATCTGGATGCTGCGCCAGCAAACGCAGCAACTCGACCCCGGTATAACCGGTTCCACCCACCACACCAACCTTGATCATGCTCGCCCCCAAATCAGGAAATGAACAGCCGGTACACGCCGGCCTGATGCCTTTGCTGCCGAAAGATACTACGCGCAGATGACAAAAAGCCGCCCGAAGGCGGCCTTTTGATGATGCTTGAAGCGATTAACGCTTCGAGAACTGCTTGCGACGACGCGCCTTGCGGAAGCCGACCTTCTTACGTTCGACTTCACGGGCATCGCGGGTCACGAGACCGGCCTTCTTCAGCGGGGACTTGAGCTCCGCATCGTAGTCGATCAGGGCACGGGTAATGCCGTGACGAACGGCACCAGCCTGGCCGGATTCGCCACCACCGGTCACGTTGACCAGGATGTCGAAGTGATCGGCGAAGTTGGTCAGAACCAGCGGCTGACGCACGATCATGCGGCCGGTTTCACGGGAGAAGAACTGATCAACCGGCTTGCCGTTCACGACGATGTTGCCGGTGCCCTTCTTCATGAAGACGCGGGCAACAGCCGACTTGCGACGACCGGTACCGTAATTGTAAGTCACAGCCATTATCGGCTCCTGTTAAATCGCGAGTACTTGGGGCTGCTGGGCGGCGTGCGGATGCTCGGCGCCGGCGTAGCACTTGAGCTTCTTCAGCATGGCGTAGCCGAGCGGGCCCTTGGGCAGCATGCCCTTGACAGCCTTTTCCAGCACGCGAGCGGGGAAGCGCTGCTGCAGCTTGGTGAAGTTGGTTTCGTAGATACCGCCCGGGTAACCGGAGTGACGGTAGTACTTCTTGTCCTGGGCCTTGGTGCCGGTCACACGCAGCTTGTCGACGTTGACGACGACAATGAAGTCACCGGTATCGACGTGCGGGGTGTAAATGGCTTTATGTTTGCCGCGCAAGCGAAGCGCAACTTGGGAAGCAAGCCGACCAAGGACCAAGTCCGTCGCATCAACAACGAACCAGTCGCGCTTGACCTCATGCGGCTTGGCAGAAAACGTTTTCATGGAGATTCCTCAGACTTTTCCCGACACCGGGACCGACTATAATTCGGAAAGCCGCGGATTGTATCGCACGGCTTTGACTGATGTCAAACCCCACCTGAAGATAAAAAAAAGCGCAGATCGGGGAGATCTGCGCTAAATCCACACCAAAGGAGGAGGGTGGAGGAGACACCTTTCAGCCGCTTCAAGCTACAAAAGCAACTGGACTGATTGCATTATGGCCACGCCCACCCCCGCAAGCAAGCGTTTTTTGTGCGTTGCAGTATAAATATTTTAATTAAAAAATAAATTTTTTTTATTCTATAAAACCCCGATAAAACGGGGGTTTTCAGCGGAAACATGGCACGACAAGTGCATTTCGACGGCCTTCTGCTACAAACTGGAGCAGTTGGCATGTTGCGGCGCAGCAATATTGCGGCGCACCACGGTGCAGCGAGCCGGCTACAATCCCGGCGTTGCGGGCGTCAGACGATCCCGCTCACATGAACAAGCTTAGGATCTAGATATGGAATGCGTAGTGAAATGGGCCGGCGGCGACAGCATGACCTTCCTGGCCGAAACGGGCTCCGGGCACCTGGTTGGAATGGATGGCGCGCCGGAAGCTGGCGGTCGCAATCTCGCGCCGCGCCCGATGGAGCTGATGCTGGCCGGCGCGGGTGGCTGCACGGCGTTTGACGTGGTGCTGATCCTCAAGCGCAGCCGGCAGGACGTGGTCGACTGCGCAGTCAGTCTCAAGGCCGATCGGGCCGAGACCGACCCGAAGGTGTTCACCCGCATCGCCTTCCACTACACCGTAAAGGGGCGCAACCTCAAGCCCGACTCGGTGGAGCGCGCGATCAAGCTGTCTTACGAGAAGTACTGCTCCGCGACGATCATGCTCGGCAAGACGGCCGAGATCACCCACACCTGGGAAATCGTCGAGGTCTGAAACCGGGCTTCCGGCGATCCTGTCACGCTTCACGCAGAATCGCCGGCGCGAGCCGGATCAGACCCAGTAAGCGATCCCGGTCATGACCTTCGAGGTCGCCCTCATGGCGCTCTTGACCGGCATCGGCAGTTCGACCGCACCAAGGCGCACCGCCGTTTCGGCGTGAGCCACCTCGTCGGTCTTCATCTGCTCGACGATCTCCCGCGAGCGCTGGTCCTGCGGCGGCAGCCGATCCAGATGACTCTTCAGGTGTGACTCGACCTGACGCTCGGTTTCCGCCAGGAAGCCCAGATTCACCCCGTCGCCAAACCGCGCGGCGAGCATCCCGATGGCCAGCGACCCCGTGTACCACACCGGATTGAGCAGGCTCTTGCGCCCGCCCAGCTCGGCGATCCGCCGTTCGGTCCAGGCCAGGTGTTCGGTTTCCTCGTGGGCGGCGGATTCGAGGGCCCGCTTGATACCCTCATCCTTCGACATCAGCGCCTGCCCCTGATAGAGCGCCTGGGCGCAGATCTCGCCACAGTGATTGACGCGCATCAGCGCGGCCGCATGGCGCTTTTCCTCGTCGGACAACTCCGCCTCGGGTAGCTGCTCGCCCGGCGTGGGACGAACCGTGTGGGCATTGGCAAACACCGTGCGGAGCGCCTTGTCGAAGCCGATGATCAATTGGTCAAGCATGTCCTGCCACCTATCTTTATTGTGATGTTCAACGCACGCCGCCGTCGCGACGCAAGGAGTCGATGATCTGCCCAAGGCCCGGAGGAACAATGCCCGGCGGACAGAAATAATCCTTCACCAGCGCAGCATGGACGCGGTTGGTCGTCTTCTCCTCGATCTGGCGCCACTCGACATTGCGCGACGCCACCCACTCACCGGGCTTGCGACCGATCGCGTAGAGCTTGCGCTCGACCGTCTGGCAGCGGATGCCTTCGTAACTCACGTTCTCGGCACCGCCCTGAGTGCGCGCCACGAGCGTGAAGCGCAGGACGCCATCGGCGGCCAGGCTGAGGGATTTTTCGTCGATGAAGAAGCGCGCGGTGGCGGTCGGGCCGATCTGGAGCGGGATCAGGCTGGCGTCGGTCGGATACGCCGGGAAAGGCATCTCGACCTCCTGCCACGGGGACTTGGCCTCGTCCTCGAAGAGTGAGGTTCTCTGGGCCGAAGCCGGCGCTGCAATCAGCAGCCCGGCGAGCACCGCCGGCACGAGACCGGCGGGCAGGCGAAACGGGACGGAAATCATGAAAACCCTCGGGGGAGCAGAAACGCGATTCTACAACTCCCCCGCCGGCCGGGCCAAAACCCGGCAGACAGGCTGCATTTCAGTTGGCGATGGCCGCTTCGATCTCGGCGAATGTGCGCGCGACTTCGGTGGTCTGGAGCGGGATGCCCATCTGGCGGGCAATCTGCGACGCGGAGAAGATGCCGCGCACCGCCCGGCTGCCGTCCGGCCCGTCCTCGACCACCAGCGTGTGCTGCCGGCCACAGGACTTGAGGGTCGCAACCACATGGCCAACCTCGAAGCGCAGCACATCGGACAGGGACACTGCGTCGAGGTCATCCGTGGGCACCATGATGTCCCGGGCGGTGAGTTCCTCGTGACGCATCATGCGCTCGCGGGCAACGCGGGTCGGCTTTTCGCCGAGCAGGTCGCTGGCCGTCACGATGCCGGCGACGCGCCGGTTCGCGTCGGTCACGAAGAGCAGGCGCACCCCGCGCAGGATCATGCTGTGATTGGTTTCCGCCAGACTGGTGTCCTGGTCGATGGTGGCGGCGGGAATCCGCCTCAGGTCGGTCATCACCTCGATGGCCGGCGACGAGAGGGTGACCCTCGCCATGCTCCAGGCGTCGGTGATGTCGCAACTGCCGCCGCTGACCCGGAACTGTTTGATCGGTTGATAGTGCAAGCGCTCCATGGTGTCTCCTCCCACATTGCCCTACGCGAAAACCGGCGCCGTCTGGCGGCTCCGGACCAAACCGGATTTTTTTGTATGGTAGCTGAGACAGGTCACCGCCCGCGGAGTTTCCGCCCAACAAAAAACCGGCCCGCAAAAGCAGGCCGGTTTTTTGTTCAGGACGACGAGCGCGGCACGTCGGAGATCGCCTGTGCCACCGCCGCCGCAGCGAGGCGGTAGCTTTCAGGGATGTCGAACAGCCTGTCGCGGAACAGCAGGCGGGACAACTCCAGCAGCGCAGACTGATACACCCCGCGCTTGAACTCGATCACCGCTTCGAGCGGCACCCAGTAATAGCTCCAGCGCCAGGCATCAAACTCCGGATGATTGCTGGCACGCAGGCAAACGTCAGAATCGCGCCCCACCAGCCGCAGCAGAAACCAGATCTGTTTCTGACCACGATAGGTGTTACGCCATTCACGCTTGATCCAATGCTTGGGCACCTCGTAGCGCAACCAGCCGCGGGTGCGGCCGATGATGCGGACGTGCTCAGGCTTCAAGCCGACTTCTTCGAAGAGCTCACGGTACATGGCCTGTTCCGGCGATTCGCCGTGCTTGATTCCGCCTTGCGGAAACTGCCAGGAATGTTCTCGTATCCGTTTGCCCCAGAAAACCTCGTTGCGCGCATTCACCAGAATGATGCCGACGTTAGGCCGATAGCCTTCACGATCGAGCATGGTGCAACCTTTAATTCATGAACTGTCTTGGATTCTTCCACATTTCCCCACGCCGTGAAAGAAGCAACCCCAAATCGGTGCATCGCAACATGGACGCAGCCAATCCCTTAGAAGCACGCTAAAATCATGAGTTCTCTTTAGTAACGGACATCCGCCCATGCGTGCCTCCCAGTTCTTCCTCTCCACGCTCAAGGAAGCCCCGTCCGACGCCGAAGTCATCAGTCACAAGCTGATGATGCGTGCGGGGCTGATCAAACGCCTCGCCGGCGGCATCTACACATGGATGCCCCTGGGCCTGCGCGCCCTGCGCAAGGTGGAGAACATCGTGCGGGAAGAGATGAACCGTGCCGGCGCCATCGAGGTGCTGATGCCCGCCGTGCAGCCTGCCGAGCTGTGGCAGGAATCCGGCCGCTGGGATTTTTACGGCCCCGAGCTGCTGCGCTTCAAGGATCGCCACGACCGCGACTTCGTGATCGGCCCGACCCACGAGGAAGTCATCACCGACGTGGTGCGCAAGGATCTGCGCAGCTACCGCCAGCTGCCCAAGCACTTCTACCAGATCCAGACCAAGTTCCGCGACGAGATCCGCCCGCGCTTCGGCGTGATGCGCGGCCGCGAATTCACGATGAAGGACGGCTACTCCTTCCACAGCTCCTTCGAGGATCTGCAGCGTGAATACCGCAACATGTACGACACCTACCACCGCATCTTCAACCGGCTCGGCCTGAAGTTCCGCGCGGTGGCGGCCGACACCGGCTCGATCGGCGGCACCGGCTCCCACGAATTCCACGTGATCGCCGAGACCGGCGAGGACGACATCGCCTACTGCCCGGATTCCGACTTCGCCGCCAACGTCGAACTCGCCGAAGCCCTCGCGCCCGCCACCCCGCGCCCCGCCGCCAGCGCCGCGCTCACCAAGGTGCACACCCCGGGCGTCAAGACCATCGACGAGCTCGCCGCCTTCCTCAAGGTGCCGGCCACCGCCACGGTCAAGGCCATCGTCGTCGATGGCGACGAATCCACCGGCAACCAGCCCGTGCTGCTCCTGCTGCGCGGCGACCACGAACTCAACGAGGTCAAGGCCCAGAAGATCGCCGGCGTGAAGAACCCGCTGACCTTCGCCTCCCCCGCTTCCATCCTCGCCGCCTTCGGCGCCAACGCCGGCTCCCTGGGCCCGGTGGGCTTTGCCGGCCGCGTGGTGATGGATCGCAGCGTCGCGGTGATGGCTGATTTCGTCACCGGCGCCAACGAGGACGACCACCACTTCACCGGCGTCAATATCGGCCGCGACTTCCCCGAAGCCGAGATCGCCGACCTGCGCAACGTGGTCGCCGGCGATCCGTCTCCCGACGGCAAGGGCACCCTCGAGATCTGCCGCGGCATCGAAGTCGGCCACATCTTCCAGCTGCGCACCAAGTACGCCGACGCCCTCAACTGCAAGTTCCTCAACGAGCAGGGCAAGGAACAGATCATGGAGATGGGCTGCTACGGCATCGGCGTGTCGCGCATCCTCGGCGCCGCCATCGAGCAGAACAACGACGCCCGCGGCATCATCTGGCCGGACGCCATCGCACCCTTCCAGGTCGCCATCGTGCCCATGGGCTACGCCAAGTCCGAAGCCGTCCGCGAAGCCGCCGACGCGCTGTATGCCCAGCTCACCGCTGCCGGCATCGATGCCTTCCTCGACGACCGGGACGAACGTCCGGGCTCGCTGCTGGCCGACAACGAACTGATCGGCACTCCGCACCGGGTGGTGATCGGCGACCGTGGCCTGAAGGAAGGCGTGGTCGAGTATCAAGGCCGTCGCGACGCCGAAGCCACCAAGCTGGCCGTGGCCGACGTGGCCGCCACCGTCATCGCCAAGCTGAAGGGCTGACGATGCGCCGCCTGCCCGCCCTCGTCCGCACCAGCCTGGCAGCCCTGCTGCTGGGCGGCGCTGCCGCATCGGTGCAGGCCGGCAACCAGCAGTACGAACCCCTCGCCGCCAGCGTGCAGGCTGCCCTGCACGCCGCGGTGGCGGATCAGGCGCCCCTCGACCCGAGCTTCCAGCGCTCGCCCGAACGGGCCCGCTGGCTGGCCGAGATGTCCCAGCGCCTCGCAAAGCGCATCCCCGACGAAACCGCCCGTTCCGAGCTTCTGCGTGCGGTGCACTACGAAGCCACCCGCGCCGGGCTCGACCCGCAGCTGGTGCTGGGCCTCATCCAGGTGGAGAGCGGTTTCAAGAAGTACGCCCTGTCGCCCGTCGGCGCCCGCGGCTACATGCAGGTGATGCCTTTCTGGGCGCGCCTCATCGGCAACCAGGAAACCAATCTCTTCCACATGCGCACCAACCTGCGCTTTGGCTGCACGATCCTGCGCCACTACCTGGACATCGAGAAGGGCGACCTCTTCCGCGCCCTGGGCCGCTACAACGGCAGCCTCGGCAAGGCCGAGTACCCCAACATGGTGCGCGCCGCCTGGGAGCGCAACTGGGGCTACCCGCCGCTGCGGCTGGCGTCGAATCCCTGATGGTCAGAAACAAAACGGGCGCCGCAAGGCGCCCGCTTCACATCTGGCTGCAGCCGGATCACTCCATGATGATCCCGCCGCCCAGGCACACCCGGCTTTCGTAGATCACCACGCTCTGACCCGGCGTCACCGCCCACTGGGGCTGGGCGAAGACGATCTCGGCGCGGCCACCCGCCAGCACATCGATCTCGCACGGCGCGTCCGGCGTGCGGTAGCGCGGCTTGGCGGTGTAGACCCAGTTGGTGCGCGGATCACGGCCTGACACCCACGACAAGTCCCCGGCGATCAGGCGTTCCTTCAGCAACGCCGGGTGGTCGTGGCCCTGCACCACGTACAGCACGTTCTTGGCCACGTCCTTCTTCGCCGCATACCACGCGTCGTGCTCGCCGGCGTCATCCTGGTTGCCCTTGATGCCGCCGATCTGCAGGCCCTTGCGCTGGCCCACGGTGTGGTACATCAGGCCCTGGTGCTGGCCGATCACCTTGTCGCCTTCGAGCGTGCGGATCTCGCCCGGCTTGGCCGGCAGGTAGCGCGCCAGGAATTCACGGAAGGGCCGCTCGCCGATGAAGCAGATGCCCGTCGAATCCTTCTTGGCGTACACGTGCAGCCCGGCCGCCTCGGCCATCTTGCGCACGTCGCGCTTGTAGAGGTGACCGATGGGGAACAGGGTTTTCGACAGCTGCGCCTGGTTCAGCCGGTACAGGAAGTAGCTCTGGTCCTTGGTGCCGTCCTCGGCTTTCATCAGCTGGAATTCGGTGCGCCCGTCGTTGGTCCATTCGCGCACCTGGGCGTAGTGGCCGGTGGCGATGCGGTCGGCGCCCAGCGCCATCGCGTGGTCGAGGAAGGCGCGGAACTTGATCTCGGAGTTGCACAGGATGTCCGGGTTCGGCGTGCGGCCGGCTTCGTATTCGCGCAGGAAATCGGCGAACACCCGCTCCTTGTATTCCTTCGAGAAGTTCACCACTTCCAGGTCGATCCCCAGCACGTCGGCCACCGACACCACGTCCACCAGATCCTGGCGGGTGGAACAGTATTCGTCGTCATCGTCGTCCTCCCAGTTCTTCATGAACAGGCCGACCACGTCGTAGCCCTGCTGCTTGAGGAGCAGCGCGGCAACCGACGAATCCACGCCGCCGGACATGCCGACGACGACTTTTTCCTTACGAGACATCTGGTCCCTCTCCATCCAGCCAGTCTTCCAGGGGCAACACCACGGCTGGATCGCCATGTTCCCCGAACCAAGTATCCACTGCGAAACGCGCCTCTTCACCGGGCGCGTCATCGGTGCCGCGCTCGCGCAGCACCGCCGAAAAATGCTGGGCCACCAGCCAGCGCACCCGCCGGCGGATGGGATCGACCGCATGGAAGCGCAGCAGGCCGCGCTCCTCGAGCATCAGCAACAGCCGAGTCGTCGAGGTGGCGTGGTCGATGCAGTCCATCATGCCGTTCTCACCGAAATCCAGGTAATCCCCGGGACGGTCGGCGCTGATCGGCAACTGCTCGCCGGCCCAGCGATAAAGCTGCCCGAGCACCTGCGCGACGATCGCCCGCTCGGCCACCGCCGAATCGGCCCGAAGCAGCCGCGCAGCCACTTCGGCGAGCTGCGCTTCGGAAAACCGCGCTTCGGCTTCGACGAGACAGCCATAGTTGTAGCAGATCAGCACCTGCTCGTCCGCCTGCACGGGGCCGGCCGCCAGCCCTGCGGCCAGCGCCATGCCTGCAACGGCCGGGCGGATGCGCGGAATCACGCGTCGTAGTGCCGGATCAGATCCAGCGGATAACGCCGCCCGGCCATGTAATCTTCGCAGCACTGCAGGATCAGCGGGCTGCGATGGCGCTCGCGGGTTTCCCGCAGCTCGTCCAGCGTCAGCCACACCGCGCGCACGATGCCGGTGTCGAGCTTGCGCTCCGGATCGAAGCCGGTGATCGAGCCGCCAAAGGCAAAGCGCAGGTAGGTGATGTCGCCCGCCGGCCGCGGCCACTGGTAGATGCCCACCAGAAACTCGGGCCGGAACCCATGGGCGGTCTCCTCCAGCGCCTCGCGGGCGACGGCATTGACCAGTGATTCCCCCCGATCGAGATGCCCGGCCGGCTGATTGAAGCGCAGCCCGTCCTCGGTCTCCTCCTCCACCACCAGAAAACGCCCGTCGCGCTCGACCACCGCGGCAACCGTGACATTTGGCTTCCAGATCCTCATGGACACATCTCGTGCACGCAAAATTGTTATTTTACCCCCTTCGGGGCGGCGGTCCGCAGACCTGCGGAATGCGCTAGAATCGAAGGCTTAAATTTTCTGTATTCAGCTGGAGATCCCCACAATGTCGATGGCAGACCGCGACGGTTTCATCTGGTACGACGGCAAGCTCGTGCCGTGGCGTGAAGCGACCACCCACGTGCTCACCCACTCCCTCCACTACGGCCTGTCGGTCTTCGAGGGCGTTCGTGCCTACAACACCGTAAGCGGCACCGCGATCTTCCGCCTCGCCGAGCACACCCAGCGCCTGCTCAACTCCGGCAAGATCTACATGATGAACATTCCTTACTCCAAGGAAGAACTCATGGAAGCCCAGCTGGAAGTCGTGCGCGCCAACAAGCTCGAATCCTGCTATCTGCGCCCGATCGCCTTCTACGGCTCCGAAAAGATGGGCATCTCCACCAAGGGTGCCACGGTGCACGTCGCCATCGCCGCCTGGCCGTGGGGCGCCTACCTGGGTGAAGACGGCCTCGAGAAGGGCATCCGCGTGAAGACCTCGTCCTTCGCCCGTCACCACGTCAACGTGACCATGCCCCGTGCCAAGCTGGCCTCCACCTACGCCAACTCCATCCTGGCCAACCTGGAAGCCACCGAAGCCGGCTACGACGAAGCCCTGCTCCTCGACACCAACGGCTTCGTGGCCGAAGGCGCCGGCGAGAACCTCTTCGTCATCAAGGACGGCGCCATCTACGAACCCGAGATCGCCTCGGCGCTCACCGGCATCACCCGCTCCTCGGTGATCCAGGTCGCCAAGGAATTCGGCCTCGAAGTGATCTCCAAGCGCATCACCCGCGACGACATCTACATCGCCGACGAAGCCTTCTTCACCGGCACCGCCGCTGAAGTCACCCCGATCCGCGAGCTCGACGGCCGCGTCATCGGCGAAGGCAAGCGCGGCCCGATCACCCAGAAGCTGCAGGCCCGCTTCTTCGACATCGTGAACGGCAAGGCCCCCGAATACCAACACTGGCTTGCCTACATTTAAGCAAGGGAGATTTCCATGCCTGAAAACCAGGACAAAACCAAGCCGATCGAAGTCACCGCCAAGCAGCTTCCGCTGCACTGCCCGATGCCCGACGCCCCGTTGTGGGCACGCCACCCGCGTGTCTTCCTCGACGTGACCTCGGAAGGCTCGGCCACCTGCCCGTATTGCGGCGCCCAGTACAAGTTCGCTGGCGAGCTGCCCAAAGGCCACCACTGACCCGGTCTGCGGTGCTGATATCAACGGGGGCGGCAACGCCCCCGTGTCACGTCCAACCCACCTGACTGCCCATGACGAGTCCGATCTTCACCTCACCCGAAGAGGCCGAAACCGCCTTCTACGCCGCCCTGTCCCGCGCCGATCTCGACGGCATGATGGCAGTGTGGTCCGAAGACGAGGAAGTCGTCTGCATCCACCCGGGCAGCATCCGCCTCGTGGGCCTGGCGGCGATCCGTGAATCCTGGCGCCAGCTCTTCGCCGCCGGCACCCGGATCATCGTGCATCCCACCCAGCCGGTGCAGTGGCTCAACGTGATGACCGCCGTGCACACCGTGCATCAGCGCGTCCACCTCGAAGGCGACCACCGCCTGCACCCGCCGATCATCGCCACCAACGTCTTCACCCGCGGCGCCATCGGCTGGCGCATGGTGCTGCACCACGCCTCGCCGGCCCCCGACATGGACAACCTGCGCGGCAGCGACAGCCCTCACGTCGTCCATTGAGCCCGTCGCCCACCGACTCCACCTACCGGGCGCCCCGCTGGCTGCCCGGCGGCCACGCCCAGACCATCTGGCCGCTGCTGCGCAAGGGCCCGATGCCCGCCTTTCAGCGCGAGCGCTGGACCACCCCCGACGGCGATTTCATCGATCTCGACTGGCTGCCCCGCCGCCCCGGCGCACCGCTGGTGGTGCTGTTCCACGGGCTCGAAGGCTCCAGCCGCTCGCCCTACGCCCGCAGCCTGATGCGCCACCTCGCCGACCTCGGCTGGAACGGCGTCGTCCCGCATTTTCGTGGCTGCTCCGGCGAGCCCAACCTCAAGCCCCGCGCCTATCACTCGGGCGACGCCGATGAGATCGGCTGGATCCTCGAACGGATCGCCGCCGCCCATCCCGACGGCCCGCGCTTTGCCGCCGGCGTGTCCCTGGGCGGCAACGCCCTGCTGCTGTGGCTGGGCACCCGGGGCGATGACGCGAGAAAACTGATCGACGGCGCCGCGGCGATCTGCCCGCCGCTCGACCTTGCCGCCGCCGGCCACAACCTCGGGCGCGGCTTCAACCGCGTCTATACCCGTCACTTCCTTGCCACCCTCAAGGAAAGCGCCCTGGCCAAGCTGGCCCGCCACCCGGGCCTGTTCGACGCCGACGCGGTGCGTGCCGCGGCCAACCTCTACCAGTTCGACAACCTCGTCACCGCCCCGCTGCACGGCTATCGGGACACCGACGACTATTGGCTGCGCGCCTCCAGCAAGCCCCACCTGCAGGACATCCGGCTGCCCACGCTGGTCATCAACCCGAAGAACGACCCCTTCCTGCCCGCCCGCCACCTGCCCGGCCCGGCCGATGTCTCGGCCCACGTGCGCCTCGAGCAACCCGCCGAAGGCGGCCACGTGGGTTTCGTCAGCGGATCGTGGCCCGGCCGGCTCGACTGGCTGCCCCGGCGCCTCGTGCGCTTTTTCACGGAATTCATCTGATCCACGGCGCACCGCCAAACCCGCCTCACGGGGCTGACATCCAGCCCGCGTATAATCCACCTTTCATCATTTCCGCACCGGAGCCCTCCGCATGTTCGTCCCCGCCCCCGAGATCTTCAAGGCCTATGACATCCGCGGCATCGTCGACAAGACGCTGACCGCCGAAGCCGTGCGCGCCATCGGCCAC
>NZ_BSPX01000087.1:0-17016 GCF_030161255.1 Zoogloea oryzae | reverse complement strand
GGCCAGCCCCACTGCCCGGCCTTCGGCCAGCAGCCAGCCGCGAAGCTGCCGCCGGGCAAGGCCGATGGCGCGCAGGAAGGCAAATTCGGTACGCCGCCGCACCACCGACAAGGCCTGGGCCGAGAAGACCAGAAAGCCCCCCGTCACCAGCGCAATCGCCGCCAGCATGGTGAGATTCACCCGATACGCGCGGGAGAGGTTGGCCGCTTCGTCCTCGGCGGCCTCGGGGGCGGTCACCACCACACCCGCCGGCAGCAGCGGCTGCAGCCGGGCGATGGCCGCGTCCGGCGTCACGCCCTCGGCCAGCTTCAGGTCGATCCGCGACAGGCGCCCGACGCGGCCGAAGCGCGCCTGCACCGCGGCGATGTCCATCACCGCCAGCCGGCGGCCGTCCTCCACGCCGGGCAGATCGCCGGCAATCTTGAGATCCACCTCCGCCGCGCCAGCCAGCACCCGCAGGCTTTTGCCGGGCGTTGCGCTCAGGGCGTCCGCCGCGGCGTGGCTGAGGAACAGTGCGTCATCTTCCAGCACCGCAAAGCGCGCCGATTCATCGCGCGGCCGCGGCAGCAGCCGGGGCGCGACCCGGGCCAGGGCAAAGATATCCACGCCCAGCAGGTGCAGGGTTTCGTCACGGCCGACCAGCTTGAGATCCAGCTCCACCAGCGGGCTCGCCTCGGCCACCTCCGGCCGGGCGGCAAGAGTCGCGTAAAGGCCTTCATCGAAGCCGCCCTTCGGCCCCGCCACCTGCAGATCCGCCAGCCCCGACAGGCTGCGCATGCCGCGGCCAAACTCCGACAGCGCCGCCTCATGCACCACCTGCACCGCCATCCCCAGCGCCACGCCCAGCACGATGGCGACAAAGGAGAACAGCGTGGCCACCCGCCGCCGGCCCAGCGAGCCGAGGAAAACCGGCACCAGCACCCGCGCCTTCATCCGTGGAGCCCCGTGGCGTCGAGGCGCAGCACCCGGTCGGCAGTGGCGGCAGCCTCGAGCGAGTGGGTGACCAGGATGCCGATGGCGCCGGCCTCGCGGATGCGGGTGGCGAGCAGGTCGAGTACCCGCGCACCGTTGGCCGGGTCCAGGTTGCCGGTGGGCTCGTCGGCCAGCACCAGCCGCGGCCGATGCACCAGCGCCCGGGCGATGGCGACCCGCTGCATCTCGCCACCGGAAAGCTCCCGCGGCCAGCTACCGGCCCGGTCGCCCAGGCCCACGGCGTCGAGGAGCTGCTGCGCGGGGGCATCCGCCGCATCGCCATCCACGCCCTGCAACCACAAGGGCAAGGCGACGTTCTGGCGCACCGTCAGATGGGGCAGCACATGAAAGGCCTGGAACACGAAGCCCAGCTTGTCCCGGCGCAGGCGGGTGAGCGCGTCTTCATCCAGCCCGGCGTAGTCGCAGCCGTCGAGGACCAGCGTGCCGCCGTCGGGCCGATCCAGCCCGGCGATCAGGTTGAGCAGCGTGGATTTGCCGACGCCGGATTCACCGACGATCGCCACGTATTCGCCGGGCGAGAGGGAGAGGTTGATCCCGGCCAGCACCGGGCGGCCGTTGAAGTGGCGGGAGAGGCCGTGGATTTCGAGCATTGCGGCGGTAAGGAGTGAGGGGAAGCGGTGAGCGGGGGCCATTCCTGCAGGTCGGACTTCAGTCCGACAGCACTGCTTCAGCAATCCTCGTCTGTCGGACTGAAGTCCGACCTACAGTAGGAGCTGCAGTTCTGCGCGCCCCTCACGCCGCACCGAGCCCGGTATACTCCGCCCGCCCATGTCCGTCGACCACTACGAAAACTTCCCGGTTGCGTCCTTCCTGCTGCCCGCGCATCTGCGCGAGCCGGTAGAGGCCATCTACGCCTTCGCGCGCTCGGCCGACGACATCGCCGACGAGGGCGACGCGCCGCCGATGGTGCGCCTCGCCCACCTCAACGATTACCGCCGGGCGCTGTTCTGCATCGAGCAGGGCAAGCCCATCGACGATCCGCGCCTCGCGCCGATCTTCAACCGCCTGGCCGACAACGTCCGGCAGTTCAAGCTGCCGATCAGCCTGTTCCTCGATCTGCTCGACGCCTTCAGCCAGGACGTGGTGAAGACCCGCTACGCCGACTTCCCCGATCTGGCCGACTACTGCCGGCGCTCCGCCAACCCGGTGGGCCGGCTGCTGCTGCACCTGTACAAGGCCGCCACGCCGGACAACCTGACAATGTCCGACCAGATCTGCACCAGCCTGCAGCTCATCAACTTCTGGCAGGACGTGGCCATCGACTGGCAGAAGCAGCGCATCTACCTGCCCCAGGCCGACATGGAGCGCTTCGGCGTCACCGAAGCCTGCATCGCCGGGGGCGAGGTCACCCGCCAGTTTTCGGCGCTGATGGATTTCGAGATCCAGCGCGCCCGCACCATGATGCTCCACGGCGCGCCGCTCGCCCGCCGCCTGCCCGGCCGCATCGGCTGGGAGCTGCGCCTCATCGTGCAGGGCGGCCTCGGCGTGCTCGACAAGATCGAAGCCAACGCCTACGACGTCTTCAACCACCGCCCGATCCTGGGCAAAGCCGACTGGCTGCGCCTCACCTGGCGCGCTCTCACCCGCTAGCCCCATGACCGATCCCCACGCCTACTGCCAGGAGAAAGCCGCCGCCAGCGGCTCCAGCTTCTACTACAGCTTCATGTTCCTGCCCCCCGAGCGGCGTCAGGCGATCATCGCCCTGTACGCCTTCTGCCGTGAGGTGGACGACGTGGTGGACGAATGCCAGGACCCGCAGATCGCCCACACCACCCTCGACTGGTGGCGCCATCAGGTCGGGCTGATCTACGAAGGCACGCCCCAGCACCCGGTCGGCCAAGCCCTGAAAGACGTCATCCAGCGCTTCAACCTGCCCCGCGAGCTGCTCCTCGAAGTCATCGACGGCATGCAGATGGATCTCCAGCAGACCCGCTACCTCGACTGGAAGGCGCTCAACCTCTACTGCTACCGGGTGGCCAGCGTGGTCGGCCTGCTGTCGGCCGAGATCTTCGGCTACACTAACCGCCAGACGCTCAAGTACGCCCACGATCTGGGCCTCGCCTTCCAGCTCACCAACATCATCCGCGACGTGGGCGAAGACGCCCGCCGGGGCCGCATCTACCTGCCGATCAACGAGCTCCAGCAGTTTGGCGTGCCGGCCAAGCAGATCCTCGACGGCCAGTATTCCGACGGTTTCCGCGAGCTGATGGCCTTCCAGGCCAAGCGCGCCCGCCAGCTCTACGAGCAGGCCTTCGCCCAGCTCCCGGCCGAAGACCGCAAGGCCCAGCGCCCCGGCCTCATCATGGCCGCCATCTACCGCACCCTCCTCGACGAGATCGAGGCCGACGGCTTTCTGGTGCTCGACCGCCGCACCTCCCTCACCCCGCTACGCAAGATCTGGCTCGCCGGCAAGACGTGGTTCGGGGCATGAGCGGCATCGCACGATGAGCCTCACGCCCCAGGTCGCCGTCGTCGGCGGCGGCTACGCCGGGTTTGCGGCGGCCGTCACCCTCGCCCGCGGCGGCGCGCGGGTCACGCTGTTCGAAGCCTCGCGCACCCTCGGCGGCCGCGCGCGGGTGGTCGAGAAGGATGGCTACCGGGTCGATAACGGCCAGCACATCCTCCTCGGCGCCTACGCCGAAACCCTGCGCATGCTGCGGCTGGTGGGCGTGAAGCCCAGCGTGCTTGAAACCCGCCGGCTGGCGCTGGTCTACCCCGGCCTGTGCGCGCTGCGCGCCGCCCCGCTGCCGGCGCCGCTGCATCTGGCGCTGGGCCTCCTCACCGCCCGCGGCCTCGTGCTTGCTGACAAGCTCGCCATGGCCCGGCTGATGCGCCAGCTCAAGGGCCGCAAGTTCGTCGTCGAGCCGGATCGCCCGGTCTCCGCCCTGCTCGCCGAAACCCGCCAGACCGACACCCTCACCCGCCTGATCTGGGAACCCCTGTGCGTCGCGGCGCTCAACACGCCGGTCGCCCAGGCCTCGGCCCAGGTCTTCGCCAACGTGCTGCGGGACAGCCTTGGCGCGTCGGCGTCGGCCTCGGATCTGCTGCTGCCGAAGGTCGATCTGTCGGAGCTCTTTCCGGTGCCGGCTTCCCGCTGGCTGGCGATGCGCGGCCACACGGTGCGCACCGCCGAGCCGATCAAGACCATTCAGCCCGAAGGCGAATATTTCCGCCTCGACGGCGACCCGTGGAGCACCCGTTACGACCACGTGGTGGTCGCCAGCGCGCCCTACCACGTGGCCGCGCTGGTCGAGCCCTTGCCCGCGCTGGCGCCGGTGGTGGCACGGATCGACGCGCTGCGCCACGAGCCCATCGTCACCGCCTGGCTGGCCTTCGACGGGCCGGTGAAGTTTCCCGAGCCGATGATCGGCATGAGCGGCGGCTACGGCCAGTGGGCTTTCGACCGCGCCGCGCTGGGCGGGCCGGAGGGGCTGGTCAGCGTGGTCATCAGCGCCAGCGGCGCCCATCAGGAGATCGGCAAGGACGCGCTGGAGATCGCCCTGCTGCAGGAACTCCAAGCCATCCTCGGCCCGCTGCCGGCCCTGAAATGGGCGCAGATCATCACCGAAAAGCGCGCCACCTTTGCCTGCACGCCGGGCATCGAGCGGCCCCGCTGCGCCACGCCCCATCCCGGCCTGTGGCTGGCCGGCGACTACGTGGCGTCGGAATACCCGGCAACGATCGAAGCCGCGGTGCAGAGCGGCGTGATCGCCGGCCGCAGCATCCTCAAGCGCTGCGGGCTGCGGGAGCAGAACCTGCTCAGCGCGCCCTAAATCCTGCGCGCCGCCAGTCGCATTCTGTAGGTCGGACTTCAGTCCGACAGCGCGGGTTGATCAGGCAGGGTTTGTCGGACTGAAGTCCGACCTACAGGGCCGCCGTCGACGACTCCAGACGCCCCGCCGCCAGCCGCAGCGTGCGGCCGCAGCGGGCCGCGAGGGCGTTGTCGTGGGTCACCAGCACCAGCGTGGTGCCGGATTCGGCGTTGAGAGAGAACATCAGCTCGATGACCGCCTCGCCGGTGGCCACGTCGAGGTTGCCGGTGGGCTCGTCGGCCAGCACCAGCGCGGGTTGGGGCGCGAAGGCGCGGGCCACGGCGACCCGCTGCTGCTCACCGCCCGAGAGCTGGCGCGGGTAATGCCCCAGTCGCCCTGACAACCCGACCCGACCGAGCCAGCTTTCGGCCTCCTGCCGCGCATCGCGGCGGCCGGCCAGTTCCAGCGGCAGCATCACGTTCTCCAGCGCAGTGAGCGCCGGCAGCAGCTGGAAAGACTGGAACACGAAGCCCACGCAGGCGCCGCGCAGCTCCGCCCGGCCGTCCTCGTCGAGGGCGAACAGATCCTGCCCACGGATGCGCACGCTGCCGCCGCTGGGCGAATCCAGCCCGGCCAGCAAGCCCAGCAAGGTGGATTTTCCCGAACCGGACGCGCCAACAATCGCAATCGCCTCGCCGGCCGCGATGGTGAAGGAGACGTCGTCGAGAATGGAGAGCCTGGCGCCGTCGTCGGACGTCACCGCGCGGGAAAGATGGCTGACCTCCACCACGGGTTCGAGCAGGTTAGCGGTCGTCGAGGTTTCGGTGCGGGTTCGATTGAGCATGACGGATGGAGTGCGCAAACGCGGAGAGGTTCAGCAGGAGGGGGATTATCCACCGGCCGCCCGCTGGTGACACCGGCGCCCAAACGAAAGAAGGCAGCCTCGCGGCTGCCTTCTTTCTGGGACGATCGCGGGCGATCAATCCACGTGGTAGTTCGGCGCTTCCTTGGTGATCTGCACGTCGTGGACGTGGGATTCGCGGATGCCGGCCGAGGTGATCTCGACGAACTCGGCGCGGGTACGCATCTCGTCGATGCTGGCGCAGCCCACGTAGCCCATGGAGGCGCGCAGGCCACCCATCAGCTGGTGGATCACCGCGGTCACCGCGCCCTTGTAGGGCACGCGGCCTTCGATGCCTTCCGGCACCAGCTTGTCGACGTTGCCTTCGTTGTCCTGGAAGTAACGGTCGGCGGCGCCCTGCTGCATCGCGCCCAGCGAACCCATGCCCCGGTAGGACTTGTAGGAACGGCCCTGGAACAGCACGGTCTCGCCCGGCGCTTCTTCGGTGCCGGCAAACAGGCCGCCCAGCATCACCACGTTGGCACCGGCGGCGATGGCCTTGGAGATGTCACCGGAGTAGCGGATGCCACCGTCGGCGATCAGCGGCACGCCGGAACCGGCCAGCGCGGTGGCGACGTTGTCGACCGCGGTGATCTGCGGCACGCCGACGCCGGCGACGATGCGGGTGGTGCAGATGGAGCCCGGGCCGATGCCGACCTTGACGCCGTCGGCGCCGGCTTCGACCAGCGCCAGCGCGGCAGAAGCCGTGGCGATGTTGCCGCCGATGACCTCGACCTGCGGGAAGTTCTTCTTGACCCAGTTGACGCGATCCAGCACGCCCTGGGAGTGGCCGTGGGCGGTATCGACGACGATCACGTCCACACCGGCCTCGGCCAGCAGCGCGGCACGCTCTTCAGTGCCGGCACCGACGCCGATGGCGGCGCCCACGCGCAGGCGGCCGAGGCTGTCCTTGGCGGCGAGCGGGTGTTCGGTGGACTTCATCATGTCCTTGACGGTGATGAGGCCGGCCAGTTCGCCAGCGTCATTCAGGACCAGCACGCGCTCCAGGCGGTGCTTGTGCATCAGCGCGCGGGCGTCTTCGAGGCTGGTGCCTTCCTTGACGGTGACGAGGCGCGCGTGGGGCGTCATGATGGCGGACACGGGCTGGTCGAGATTGGTCTCGAAGCGGGTGTCGCGGTTGGTGACGATACCGATGACCTTGCCGTTCTCGACCACCGGCAGGCCGGAGATCTTGTGGCTGCGGGTCAGGGTCAGCACCTCGCGGACCGTCATGGTCGGCGGGATGGTGATCGGATCCTTGAGGATGCCCGATTCGAAGCGCTTTACCTTGGCCACTTCGGCGGCCTGCTGCTGGGCGGTAAGGTTCTTGTGAACGATACCGATCCCGCCTTCCTGGGCGAGAGCAATGGCAAGACGCGCTTCGGTGACGGTGTCCATGGCTGCGGACACCAGCGGAATATTCAGGGTAATGTTGCGCGTGAGTTTCGTCTGGAGGTTGACGTCGCGCGGGAGAACGCTGGAATGGGCCGGGATGAGAAGGACGTCATCGAACGTCAGCGCCTTCTGAATCACTCGCATGGCTTTAATCCCTTGAATCAAATCCGTATTATACGTAGGTCGCCGCTTCCCGGCAAAAGCTTTGTCTGACTGGAGTTTCTGATGTTCCGCAAATTTTTCCTTGTTCTGCTGCTTTGCACCGGATCGGCAGCCTTCGGACAGGGTATTTACAGCTGGAAGGACGCCGGCGGGCAGGTGCACTACTCCGACATGCCGCCGCCAGACGCCAAGGTCCGCACGGTCCGTCAGGGCTCGATTACGCCCCAGCCTCCAGCCAGAACGGCCGAAGGTGGCGAGGCCGCCGCGGCAGCGTCCCCCTCCTCCCAGCAAAGCTACGCCGAAAAGGAGCTAGCCTTCCGCAAGCGCCGCGCCGAAGCCGCGGAAGCCGAGGAGAAAGCTCGCAAGGCCCAGGCCAACGACCAGGCACGGCAGCGCGAATGCGCTGAAAACCGCGCCCAGCTCACCGCGCTGGAGAGCGGCCAGCGGATGAGCCGCTTCGACGAAAACGGCGAACGGGTTTTCCTGGATGACGACGAGCGCAGCGCCGCCATCGAGCGCACCCGCCGCATCGTCGACAAGACCTGCCGCTGAGCGGCGGCAGCCCTTCAGGTGGCCTCTTCGGCGGGGCCACCGCCCTTCTTCATGACCTTCCCCTCTTCGGCACGCTTGCGGCGCACTTCCTTCGGGTCGGCGATCAGCGGGCGGTAGATCTCGATCCGGTCCCGGTCGCGCAGCACGGTGTCGGCCTTCACCAGCTTGGCGAAGATGCCCAGCTTGTTGGTCTTGACGATGTCGATCTCGGGATGCTTCTGGAGCAGACCGGAAGCGTCGATGGCCCGCTGCACCGTGGCGCCGGCCGGCAGCTTGAGCCGGACGATCTCCTGGCGGTCGCGCAGGGCATAGCAGACGTCGACGTTGATGGAATCCTGGCTGGCGTCAGCGGACATGGTCATTTCCGTCCATAGATTTGTGCGGCTCGCTTCACGAAGGAATCGACGAAGGTGTTGGCGATGTGGTTGAACACCGGCCCGACGGCCTTCTCGATGAGGCGGCTGGAGAATTCGTAGCGCAGATTGAACTCGACCTTGCAGGCGGCGTCACCCAGCGGGGTGAAATCCCACGAGCCGTCGAGATGGGTGAAGGGCCCGTCGGTCAGGCGGATCAGCATGTGGGAAGGGTAGACCTTCTCGTTCTCGGTGCTGAAATGGGATTTGATGCCGTGGTAGTTGATGTGCAGGGTTGCCCGGGTGATCTTCTCATCCCGGCCATGTACCTCGCTGCCACCACACCAGGGCAGGAACTTGGGGTAATCCTCGCAGCGGTCCACCAGATCGAACATCTGGACCGGCGTAAACTCGATCAGGACAATTTTCTTGACGGCAGCCATCGGGGAGCGAGCGGGGATGCGACCTGTTAAAATACGCGATTTTACGCGTCCCACCCGGCCCGCGCCAAGGCGGCGCCATCCACGAGCCTATCGCCATGAGCATCATCGACAACCGCAAGGCCTTCCACGATTACTTCATCGAGGATAAATACGAAGCCGGCCTCGTGCTGGAAGGCTGGGAGGTGAAGGGTATCCGCGCCGGGCGCGCCAACATCAAGGAAAGCTACGTGGTGATCCGCGGGGCGGAAATCTTCATCGTGGGCATGCACATCACGCCCCTCGAATCCGCCTCCACCCACATCCACCCCGACCCGACCCGCACCCGCAAGCTGCTTCTCCACGCCGAGGAGATCGCCAAGCTGATCGGCAAGGTCGAACGGGCCGGCTACGCGCTGGTGCCCCTCGACCTGCACTACACCAAGGGCCGCGTGAAGGTGAGCGTGGGCCTCGCCAAGGGCAAGAAGCAGTACGACAAGCGCGAGACCGAGAAGGAACGCGACTGGGAACGGGAAAAGGCACGCCTGATCCGCGCCAAGGTCTGACCTGCACCGCCCGGCCGGGCTGCAGCCAGGCTAGGCAGCGAGTTCCGCCCGCGCCCACTCCACATCCAGCCGGGCCTGGGCATCCAGAGGCTGGCAGGCGGCGGCCTCGGCGAAGAGGGCGTGAGCCCGCCCCAGGCTGGCAGCCCCACCCGCGAGCATCAGCGCCCGGGCGTATTCCACCAAGGTGGTCGGCGATCGGGGATTGAGCGCGCGGGCCGCCTCGAAATGTTCGATGGCGGTTTCCTTCTTCACGCCGTAGGTCAGCGCGGCCACCATCGCCCCCACCTTGTCGATGACTTCGGTGCAGTAGATGCCGAGCCCGGCGTGAGCATCGGCGTGACCGGGCTCAAGCTGCAGGGCCCGCTGCAGGGCTTCCCGCGATTTGCCGCCCAGCCCCCGCGCCAGGCTGCGCACCAGCGGCACGTGCTGGCAGTAGCGGCCGATGGCAAGCCCATTCACGAACCACGCGTTGGCCCAGTTGGGCGCCAGCTCCACCAGCACCGAACAGGCATCGACGGTATCCCGCAGGATGGCCGCGCGACGCATTTCGTCTTCTTCGAGATGGGTGGCGTAGACGATCGCCGCTCTGGCGGCGACCACCGTGCCCACCGGGCCAGCCGCCTCGCCGCGGTCGACGGCCTCGGCAAAGTCGCCCGCGTGATAGGCCCGCCAGGCCTCTTCCACGTCGCGCGCGGCGGCCGCCAGATCAGGCACCCGCGCACCCAGGGCCGGATTGGCACGAACCAGGCGCCCCAGGGCGGCAACGTCGGGATAAGGTTCGGCGTCGCCCGCATGAAGGCGCGCCCAGTTGGTGGCGAGGGCATCGCCGCCGTAGCGGTAGATGCGGTCGCCGAAAGGAAAACGCTTCCAGCCGCAGCGCGTGCCGGCCGAAGCAACCGCGTCCGGAACGAAGCTCGTCCGCCCGCGCACTCGGCGCAGGGTCGTACTCCAGTCAAACGTCAGATGCATCTGCTGTCCTCTCCCGCCGGGTTCTTGTCGATTTTTTCTGCGAAGGGTATCACCCTCCGGAAAGACAAGCATTCCGCAATGCGGCAAAACCGCGTCAGCCCAGCGCCGCCCGATCCATGAAACCGGCGAGCTGGAAATCCAGCTCGGTGAGCCCGCCGGCGTCGTGGGTGCTGAGCACCACCTCGACGCGGTTGTAGGTGTTGCGCCACTCGGGATGGTGGTCGAGCTTCTCGGCCATCAGCGCAACCCGCGCCATCCAGCCAAAGGCGGCGTTGAAATCGGCGAACCGGAAGCTGCGGGTGATGGCTTCGCGGCCCGGCACACGCTGCCAGCCGTCGAGGCCAGCCAGGCGTTCGGCCTGCTCTGCGGGGGCGAGTTTCTGAGGGCGCATGGTTTCTCCTGGATGATCAGCGCAGCGAGAAGTCGGTGCGGCTGACCCTGGCCTTCGGCTGCTTGCCGTCGTCGCCTTCGCGGCCAGCCAGCACGAAGATGCGTTCGGCCGGCACCTGGCCCTTCGCCACCAGCCAGTTCTTCACGTTCTGGGCGCGCCGCTGGGCGAGCAGGCGGACATCCTCGTCGGCCACGGTGGTGTTGGTGATGATCAGCTTCTCCATCTCGGCCACCGGCAGCTCCTTGGTGAGCCCCACCATGTTGCGCGGCTTGGGAAACTTCTCGTCCTTGTAGACCCGCGTGAGCAGCGCCGGGTATTCGTCTGGCGTCACCCGCACGCGGCCGTCCTCTCCGGCGGATTCGCCCGACTTGGCCATGTCCTTCACCTTCAGCGCCTCGACCTTGCCCACCAGCATCGCCCGACGCAGGCCGTCCCGGTCGGCAACGGGATCGACCCGGCCGGCGATGTCCAGCTTGAGGCCCGGCTTCTCGTTCATCACCTTGGCGATCGACTGCAGCTTGGTGTCGGCGCCTTCCGGCAGACGACCGAAGCCGGGGTCGAAATCCAGCCAGGCGAGCTCCTCGGCGTTGCCGCCGAACATCGACCCGAGCAACGCAAACGGCGAGGTGACGGCCTTGGTGACGAGATTGACGATGACCTTGACGACGATCGCGCCGACGCTGAACTGGGGATCATCCAGCGAGCCGCCGATGGGCAGGTCCAGGTCGATCTCGCCGCGGCTGTTCTTGAGCAGCGACACGGCCAGCAGCACTGGCAGCTTGAGGGCGCTCGGGCTCTCCACCTTGTCGCCGAAGGTCAGCTGATCCAGGAAGACCTGATTGGTGGCGGTCAGCTTGCGGTCGACGATCTTGTAGTTGAGATTGGCCGACAGCTTGCCCTTCTCGATGCCGTAGCCCACGTACTTGCCGGCGTAGGTGGACACGCTGGAGAGCTCGAAATCCTTCACCGATGCGCGGATGTCCAGCGCCTTGTCCTGCCGGAAGGGGTTGAACCGGCCGATCACCTCGACCGGCGCCGAATCATCCACCCGGCCGCGCAGATCGAGCTCGGCGATCACGTCGGGGTTGGACGACAGATTCACCAGCTTCCCCCCCATTCCGGTGAGGTTGGCGTCGTAGTTGGGCTTGATGAAGCGGTCGCTGTAGGCGATGTTGCCGCCCTGCAGGGTGATGCGCTTGATCGAGATCGGGATCGGCGCCTCGGGTGGGGGCGCAGTCGTCGCCACCGCAACACCCGGGGCCGGCGCGGTGAGCGGCGCCTTGCCGTTGGCCTTTGCGGCGTCGTTGGCGGCCTTTTCCTCTTCGGCCCGCTGGGCGGTGATCTCCCGCAGGTTGAGACCGCCCTGGGCGTTGAGGATCAGCCGGGTGTAGAAATCGGTCAGGGCGATGTCGTCGATATTCACCGCCAGCGGCGACAGGCGCACGTCCATCCCGCCAAAGTACAGCGAGCGCCACTTGAGGAAGTCGGCCGCATTGAGCTTGTCCACCGACGCAAAGTCGCCGATGGTCAGGTTGCCCTTGAAGCCGCCCTTCACCGCGCCGCCCGGCGGCAGCTCGAAAGCCAGCTTGCCGCGGGACGTCACGCTGCCGCGGGTGATGGCAATCTTCACCTTTTCGGTCACGTAGGGCTGGAGCATCGCCAGATCCACTGCCTTCAGGTCGAGATCCAGGCTGCCCGCCAGCGGCGTCAGCCCCACCGTGCCGCCGACGCCCACCTTGCCGCGCTTGTTGATGGCCGCCTGCAGGTTGAGCTTCGCCTTGCTGCCCTTGGCCGTCGAAAGCCCGTCGATCTTCAGGGACATGGGCTCGGCGTTGAGCACGACGGACGGCGTCAGGGTGCGGTCTTCAACGCGCACGCCCCAGTCGTCCAGCGCCACCCGTTTCACCTCCACCAGCCAGTCGGGCCCGGCCTTGGCGGCGGGCGCAGGCTTGGCGACAGGCTTCCGGGCGGCTGCCGGGGCTGCGCCCGCGAGCTTCTGGGCGTTGAAATCACCACTCCTGTCGCGCACCAGCGCCACCCGCGTGGACTTGCTGCTCACCTCGCCCACCGTCACCTTGCGGGCGGCGAGATCCACGTCGGCATCGCGCACGTCGAGTGCGCCGAGCTTCAGCAGCGGCGCCTTCTCGCCCTTGAGCTGCACGCCCACACCCTTCAGGGCCAGGGATTCCGCCTTGAGCTTCACCTTCGGCTCGCCGCCGGCTTCCTGCACCACGTCGTAGGCGATCTTGCCGTCGAACTTGCCGGACACCACGTCCCCACCCGGCAGCGCCGCGGCGACATACGGCTTGGGGCTCACCAGATCGAAGCCGGCGAGCTCCAGCGTGCCTGCGGCCTTGAGCGGCGACAGGGCGACGCTGCCCTTGTTCTCGAGGGTTTCGCCGGAAGGCGTCGCAAAGCCGAACTCCAGCGCCGCGGGCTCGCCCCCCGCCAGCCGGAACTTGCGCAGCGACACGTGGATGTCCTGCAGGGTTTTGGTGAAGGTGCCGGCAGGCAGATCGTCCGAAAAATCCACCTTGCCGCCGGTGAGCCTGAACTCGCCAAGACTCAGCGCAAACGGTTTGGCCGGCTTGCTGTCGGCCGGCGCGGGCTCGGCCGGCTTGGCGGCGGCGGGCTTGGGGACGAGCGACAGCAGGCTGATGCGCCCTTCCCGATCGCGTCCGACGACGAACTCCGGCTTGTCGATCGCCACCGTGCCCAGGGCCAGCTCGCCCGCCAGGGGCGCCAGTTTGTCGATACCGATCTTCACCGACGGCAGCTTGATCGCCGGCCGACCATCGGCGTGCTGGATCTCCACCGCATCGAGGCCGAGGCCACCCTTCACCGTCACACTCGGCGCCTCGCCGGCAGGCTGGGCGAAGGAGAGCTGGAGATCCGACGACAGCCGGGCCGAGGGCAGCCGGAAAGGCTTGTCGATCGGCACGTAGGCCAGATAGCGGGTCAGGTCGAAGCTGTCGAACTTGAGATCGACCACCGATTCGCGGGTGGCGGAGAACGGCCGCGCCTTGCCGCGCACCTCGAAGGGCGTGCCGTTGATCTTCATCGCCAGCAGCGGCTCGACGAAGGTTTCCACCTGGGACGGCAGATTGGAGACGAAGGGCACACCCAGCTCGAGATCGGCAATCTCGTGCTTCTGGCCCACCGGCCGGTCGTCGATGTCGATGCGGCCCTTCTCGATGCGGATGTTATGCACCGAGAACAGGCTCTTCGAGCCGTCGTCCGGCTTGTTGAGGATCTCGTCGATCACGTCGGACCAGTTGAGGCGCGTGCCTTCCAGCCGCACCACGCTCACCGCGGGCTCGACGAGCTTCACCTCCTGCACCACGATGCCGCCACGAAACAGCGATTCGGCCTCGACGTTGGCGTACAGCGACGTGAAGCTCACCGCCGTCGCCTTGCCGTCCGGCTCCAGCATCCGGAAGCCGCGCACCTCGGCCGAAAGCGCATACGGGTTGATCGAGATGCCCTCGATCGTCACCTTGCGGTGCAGCTGCTCGGAGAGCTTCTCCTCGGCGATCGACTTGACCAGCGGGGGCGCCACGAAAAAGCCGGCCACGCCGACCACCGCCACGATCCCCGCGCCCCACAGCGCCCACTTGAGCGGCCGCCGCGCGGCCCTGGGTTGCTGCTCCATATCGGCTTCCTTTTTGTTCTGCCCGTCGCCGCGCCCCAACCCGGTGCGCGCGTTCATTTATCGTCCAAGCCTAGCAGGCCGAAGCGAACCTGAGAATGGCATCGTGCGCCCAGTTTGCGCCAGGACAAGGGGCGGACTATCCTGCGGGCCCGTTCCAGCCCCATCCTCACCATGAACCGCCCCCACCAGCCCGTCCGCTTTGACGTCATCGTGATCGGCGCCGGCGCCGCCGGCATGATGTGCGCCGCCGAAGCCGGCCAGCGCGGACGCCGCGTGCTCATCATCGACCACGCCACCAAGCTGGCCGAGAAGATCCGCATCTCGGGCGGCGGCCGCTGCAACTTCACCAATCTGGACGTGAGCGTCGCCAACTACCTGTCGCGCAATCCCCAGTTCTGCCGCTCGGCCCTGGCGCGCTTCACGCCGGGGCATTTTCTCGAGCGCATCCAGCGCCACGGCATCGCCTGGCACGAGCGCGATCACGGCCAGCTGTTCTGCGACGACTCCGCCCAGGACATCATCGACATGCTACGTGCCGGTTGCGAGGACGGCCACGTGGAATGGGCCATGCCCTGCGAGATCAGGCACATCACACCCGGCTCCGACGCGGCGGAACGTTTCGCCCTCGACACCAGCCACGGGCGCTTCACCTGCGCCAGCCTGGTGGTCGCCACCGGCGGGCTGTCGATCCCCAAGATCGGCGCCTCGCCCTTCGGCTACAAGATCGCCGAACAGTTCGGCCTGCCCATCGTGCCGCCCAAGCCGGCCCTGGTGCCCCTCACCCTGGGGCCGGACGAGCTGGCGATCTACAAGGAGCTGGCCGGCATGGCCTTCGACGCGGTGGCCGAGTGCGGCGAGGGGCGCTTCCGCGAGAACCTGCTGTTCACCCACCGCGGTCTCTCCGGCCCGGTTATCCTGCAGGTGTCGTCCTACTGGCAGAGCCGCGACTACGACGCCGCGCCGGGCGCCACCGAAGGCGGCAGCCGGATCGCCGTCAATCTGTTCCCGGCGGAAGACGTGCGCGCCTGGCTTGGCGAGCGCGCCCGGGGCAAGACGCTGCTGGGCAACCTGCTGTCCGACCGCCTGCCCAAGCGCTTCGCCCACGCCTGGTGCGACCAGCGCGGCTGGAACAAGCCGATCAACCAGTTCAATGGCAAGGAGCTCGACGCCATCGCCGCCGCGCTCGAGGGCTGGACGATCACGCCTGGTGGCACGCTGGGCTACGCCAAGGCCGAAGTCACCGTGGGCGGCGTGGATACGCGGGCGCTGTCGTCCAAGACGATGGAGGCGCGCAGCGTGCCGGGGCTGTACTTCGTCGGCGAGGTGATGGACGTCACCGGCCACCTGGGCGGCTACAACTTCCAGTGGGCCTGGGCGAGCGGCTACGCGGCGGGTCAGGCGGTGTGAGGCGGGCGGATTGTTGCCAAATCAGCAACAATCAACGTGCATTTGTTGCAGCGAATGACCGAATCGCCAGCACCATTCGCCCGCCACAAAAAACAAGGCCCGCACTCGGCGGGCCTTGTTCATCCAGCGGGAAAATCGCTTACTTGTTGGCAGCAGCGATGCCGTCGAGGATTTCCTGCTTTGCATCTTCAACGCTGCCCCAGCCGGTCACCTTGACCCACTTGCCCGGCTCGAGATCCTTGTAGTGCTCGAAGAAGTGCTGGGTCTGCTTCAGCAGCAGCTCCGGCAGGTCGTCGAGGGTCTTCACGTTGTCGTACAGCGGGGTCAGCTTGGAGACCGGAACGGCCACGACCTTGGCGTCAACGCCGCCTTCGTCTTCCATCTTCAGCACGCCGACCGGACGGGCGCGGATCACGACGCCCGGCTGCAGCGGGTAGGGCGCCACGACCAGCACGTCCACCGGGTCGCCGTCGCCGGCAACGGTGTGGGGGATGTAGCCGTAGTTGATCGGGTAACGCAGGGTGGTGCCCATGAAGCGGTCGACGAAGACGGCGCCGCTGTCCTTGTCCACTTCAAACTTGATCGGATCGCCCTGAGCGGAGATCTCGATGATCACGTTGACGTCGTTCGGAACGTCCTTGCCGGACTTGACTTGATCGAAACCCATCTTTTTCAGCCTCCCTTGATATGTGAAAACAGCCCGCGATTATAAGTGACTCCGATGAAATCAGGTCGCATCGAAACCGGCATCTTCGATCGCCGACTTGAGCGCCGCCGGCGTGACCCTGGCCGGATCGAAATCGACCTTCGCCTCGCCCGCCTCCAGCGACACCGCCACCCCAGCCACGCCATCCAGCGCCGACAGCGCGCCGGTCACGTTCTTCACGCAGCCCTGGCAGCTCATGCCGCCCACCTTGATCGTCACGTTTTCCATCTGGTTTCCTTTCAGTTGCGCCCGGCGCGCCAGCGCCTGAGCAGGAGCGAATTGCTGACCACCGACACCGAGCTCATCGCCATCGCCGCCCCGGCGATCACCGGATTGAGCAGCCCCAGCGCCGCCGCCGGAATGCCCAGCACGTTGTAGATGAAGGCAAAGAACAGATTCTGGCGGATCTTGCCCAGCGTGGCGCGGGACAGCGAGATCGCGTCGGCCACGCTGTTAAGGTCGTTGCGCACCAGGGTCAGATCAGCCGCCTCGATGGCCACGTCCGAGCCCGCGCCGATGGCGAACGACACATCCGCCGCAGCCAGCGCGGGCGCGTCGTTGATGCCGTCGCCGACCATGCCCACCAGCCCGTCGCCCCGCAGCGCCTCGACCGCTGCCGCCTTGTCGCCCGGCAGCACCTGGGCGCGAAAATCCGTGATGCCGGCCTCAGCCGCGATGCGCGCCGCCGCCGCCGGATGATCGCCGGTCAGCATCACCACCCGCACGCCCATCGCCTGGAGCCGCGCCACCGCCGCCTTCGAGGTGGCCCGCAGCGGGTCGGCGATGCCCAGCGCACCC
>NZ_BSPX01000086.1:0-17126 GCF_030161255.1 Zoogloea oryzae | reverse complement strand
CATCGGCGAACCCATCGCCGCCCACCCCGGCCCCGTCTCGGCGGTAGCCTGGAGCCCCGACGGCAAGTTGGTCGCCACCGGCGGCTGGGACGCCAGCGTGCGGGTGTGGCATGCCGACGGCCGCCCCGCCAGCCCGCCCCTCAAGGGCCACGACCACTGGATCGCCGCCCTCGCCTGGCGCCCGGACGGCCGCGGGCTTGTATCGGCCAGCGCCGACCGCAGCCTGCGCCACTGGAACATCACCCCCGGCCCGCAGTTCGGCCAACTCATCGGCCACCCCATGACCGGCCACGACAACTGGGTGCTCGCCGCCGCCTTCAGCCCGGACGGCAAGCGCATCTACTCGGGCAGCGCCGACGACGCCCTGCGCATCTGGGATGCCGCCACCGGCGAGCCCGTCGGCGAACCCCTCGAAGGCCACCGCCGCTGGGTGACCAGCGTGGACGTGAGCCCGGACGGACGCCACCTCGTCTCCGGCAGCTGGGACCGCACCCTGCGCCTGTGGCATGCCGAAACCGGCGTCCCCGTCGGCCGGCCCCTCGAAGGCCACACCGACGCCGTGCAATGGGTCGCCTTCCGCAACAAGGGCCAGCTCATCCACTCCGCCAGCCGCAACGGCGCGCTCCACCTGTGGGCCGGCCCCGCCCGCTGGCCGGGCATGCTGTGCGGCAAGCTCACCCGCAACATGAGCCGTGAGCAATGGACACGCTGGGTATCCAAGGACATCGACTATCTACCCCAATGCCCCGACCTGCCCGCACCGGCCAAATAACCCCCACGACCCTGTAGGTCGGACTTCAGTCCGACAAGAACGCCCGACCAAGCCACGGTGTCGGACTGAAGTCCGACCTACGGGGAAGCGATGGGCGGCGGAGGCACGCCTGCGGGTTGGCGCTTTTTTGCTCCCGGTTGGGCGCAATTTCATTCCAGCCCGGAGCAATGTGCTCCCAACCGGGAGCCGAAAGCCCCAGGCGCCCTCAGTCGTCGCTCGCCCCCGGCGACACCGCCGAACCGGCCAGGATGCCGCCGTCGATGGTCAGCTCGGAGCCATTCACGTAAGGCGCCTCGTCCGAGGCCAGCAGCACGCACACCGCCGCCACCTCTTCCGGGCGGCCAAAGCGGCGGGCCGGGTTGGCGCGCACGAAGGCCTGCATCCGCCCCTCGCGGCCCGGGCCGGAACCGAGCATCGGCTCCCACATGGGGGTGAGGATCGCCGCCGGATGCACCGAGTTGCAGCGGATCGGCAGCCCCTGCTCGGCGCAGTACAGGGCCACCGTCTTGCTGTGGTTGCGGATGCCGGCCTTCGACGAGGCATACGCCGACGCCCCAGGCACGCCCACCACGCCCGAACGGGACGACATGTTGATGATCGAGCCGCCATTGCCCTTCGCGCGCATGGTCTGGATCGCGAAGCGGCAGCCCAGGAAGGTGCCGTCCAGGTTGGTGTGATGCACCCGGCGCCAGTCGTCCAGGCTGGCATGCTCCGGGTTCTGGGGGCCGGAGCCGGACTCGAAGCCGGTGATCCCGGCGTTGTTCACCAGCACGTCGAGCTGCCCGGCGTCGGCGACGATGCGCGCCATCGCCGCCTGCCAGTCGGCCTCCTCGCGCACGTCGAGGCGCAGATAGACGGCGTTGCCGCCGATCGAATCGGCCACCGCCTGGCCCCGGGTGTCGTCGATGTCGCTCAGGTAGCAGCGGGCGCCCTCAAAGGCAAAAGCCCGGGCGATGGCCTCGCCAATGCCCCGGGCGGCGCCGGTCACCAGCGCCACTTTGTTGTCCAGACGGTTCATGCGGGTTCTCCATGCAGAAGGTGAAAGTGCGGGGATGCAAAATCCTGCCGCCATTATCCGCCCGCTGCGAAACTCCCGCCCGCCGCCGCGCTCGAACCCCTGTAGCCCCACCGCCGTTCGAGGAGCCCGCGCCATGAACGCCCCGCCCGACCGCCGCGCCGCCGACCACCGTGCCGCCATCTCCGCCCACTGCCGCAGCGACGAAGCGGCGCGGGTGGCCGCCCTCGCCGCCGAAGTCGCCGCGGTGCCACTGGATAGGGCCGCCGTCGCCGAGCACGCCCGGCAGTTGATCGTGGCGGTGCGCCAGCAGCGCGACGGCGCCAGCGGGGTGGACAACCTGATGCACGAGTTCTCGCTCTCCACCCAGGAAGGCATCACCCTGATGTGCCTGGCCGAAGCCCTGCTGCGCATCCCCGACACCGCCACCCGCGACCGCCTGATCCGCGACAAGATCGCCAAGGGCGACTGGCGCGCCCACCTGGGCCACAGCCACTCCCTGTTCGTCAATGCCGCCACCTGGGGGCTGATGCTCACCGGCAAGCTGGTGGCCACCCACAGCGAGCACACCCTCGGCGGCAACCTCGCAAAACTCATCGCCCGGGGCGGCGAGCCGCTGATCCGCAGCGGGATGGAGTTTGCGATGGGCCTCCTGGGCCAGCAGTTCGTGATGGGCGAGACCATCGCCGCCGCCCTCAAGCGCAGCGAGGCCAGCACCCGCCACGGCTACACCCACTCCTTCGACATGCTCGGCGAGGCCGCCGCCACCCGCGCCGATGCCGAGGCCTACACCAACGCCTACGAGCACGCCATCCACGCCATCGGCAAGGCCAGCGCCGGGCGCGGCGTGGTCAATGGCCCGGGCATCTCCATCAAGCTCTCGGCGCTCCACCCCCGCTACTGTCGCGCCCAGCGCCAGCGGGTGTTGGACGAGCTCTACCCGCGCCTCGTGGCGCTGATGCAGCTCGCCTGCGGCTACAACATCGGGGTGAATATCGACGCCGAGGAGGCCGACCGGCTGGAGCTCTCCCTCGATCTCGTCGAACGCCTGCTCGCCGAGCCGGATCTGGCCGGCTGGACGGGCCTCGGGGTGGTCGTCCAGGCCTACCAGAAGCGCTGCCCCTTCGTGATCGAGCACTTGGCCGAACGGGCGCGCGAACACGGCCGGCGCATCATGATCCGGCTGGTCAAGGGCGCCTACTGGGATGCCGAGATCAAGCGCGCCCAGGTGGATGGCCTGGCCGGCTACCCGGTGTTCACCCGCAAAGTGCACACCGATCTCTCCTACCTGGCCTGCGCCGCGCGCCTGCTGGCGGTGGCCGACCGCGTCTATCCGCAGTTCGCCACCCACAACGCCCACACCCTCGCCAGCGTGGCGCAGATGGCCGCCGACCGGGGCGTGACCGAATACGAGTTCCAGTGCCTCCACGGCATGGGCGAGCCGCTTTACGACAACGTGGTCGCCCCGGGCCAGCCCGGCGGCCGCTGTCGCATCTACGCCCCGGTGGGCAACCACGCCAGCCTGCTGCCCTATCTGGTGCGGCGCCTGCTGGAGAACGGCGCCAACACCTCCTTCGTCAATCGCATCGTGGACGAAGCCGTGCCGGTGGACGCCCTGCTGGCCGACCCCCTCGACGCGGTACGCCGGGACGGCGGCCACCCCCACCCGGCCATTCCCCTGCCGGCCGATCTGTTCGGCCCCACCCGGCGCAACTCCGCCGGGCTCGATCTCGCCAGCGACGCCGAGATCAACCGCCTCGACGCCGAGCTCGCCCTCCTCGCCAGCCGCCCGTGGAGCGCCGAGCCGATCCTGGCCAGCCACCCGCCCTCCGGCACGCCTTACCTGCCCGTCACCAACCCCGCCAACCGGCAGGACCAGGTGGGCACGGTGCTCGAAGCCACCCTCACCGACGTAGCCCGCGCGGTGGAAGCCGCCGACACCTTTGCCGATGACTGGCACGCCGTGCCGCCACCCCGCCGGGCCAGCCTGCTCCGCGCCGCCGCCGACGCCTTCGAGGCCCACCAGACAGCGTTCATCAGCCTGTGCATCCGCGAAGCCGGCAAGACCCGCGCCAACGCCATCGCCGAGGTGCGCGAGGCGGTGGATTTCTGCCGCTACTACGCCGCCCAGATCGAACACCTGCCCCCCAGCGCCACCGCGCCCGGGCCGGTGGTGTGCATCAGCCCGTGGAACTTCCCGCTGGCGATCTTCGTGGGCGAAGTGGTGGCCGCGCTGGCCGCCGGCAGCCCGGTGCTCGCCAAACCCGCCGAGCAGACGCCCCTCACCGCCGCGCTGGTGGTGCATCTGCTCCACGCCGCCGGCATCCCTCGCGCGGCCCTGCAGCTGCTGCCCGGCCCGGGCGAACGGGTGGGCGCGGCGCTGGTGGCCGACCCGCGCATCCGCGGCGTGGTGTTCACCGGCTCCACCGAAGTCGCCCGCCTGATCCACCGCCAGCTCGCCCAGCGCCCCGCCGAGGCGCCGCCCACCCGCCTGATCGCCGAGACCGGCGGCCAGAACGCGATGATCGTGGACGCCTCGGCCCTGCCCGAGCAGGTGGTGCAGGACGCCCTCGCCTCCGCCTTCGACAGCGCCGGCCAGCGCTGCTCGGCCCTGCGCGTGCTGTGCCTGCAGGAAGAGATCGCCGACCGGGTGATCGAGCTCCTCGCCGGAGCGATGATGGAGCTCGCCATCGGCAACCCGGCGCGGCTTTCCACCGACGTGGGCCCGGTGATCGACGACACCGCCCGCGCGGCGCTCCTCGCCCACATCGACCGGCTGCGCACCATCGGCCACCGGGTGATCCAGTGCCCGCTGCCCGACGCCTGCGCCACCGGCAGCTTCGTGCCGCCCACCCTCATCGAGATCGACAGCATCGCCGAGCTGGAACGGGAGGTCTTCGGCCCCGTGTTGCACGTGCTGCGCTACCACGCCGAGCGGCTGGACGAGCTCATCGACACCATCAACGCCACCGGCTACGGCCTCACCTTCGGGATGCACAGCCGCATCGACGAGCGCATCGACGCCGCCACCCGCCGTATCCGCGCCGGCAACCTCTACATCAACCGCAACATGATCGGCGCCGTGGTGGGCGTACAGCCTTTTGGCGGCGAAGGAAAATCCGGCACCGGGCCGAAGGCCGGTGGTCCGTTCTACCTGCCACGGCTGATGGGCGACCTGTCGGTGCCGCCGGCCGCCCTCGGGCTCACGCCGGACGACAGCGGCGTCGACGACTGCCGGCTCGCCCGCTTCGACACGCTGCGCGCCTGGGCCCACCACGAGGGGCTGCGCAGCCTGGCCGAAGCCTGCGCCGATTTCGCCACCACCTCGCCGCTGGCCTGCCGGGCAACGCTCCCGGGCCCCACCGGCGAACGCAACACCCTGGGCTTTGCGCCCCGCGGCACGATCCTGTGCGTGGCCGACGAGCGGGACACCCTGCTCGTCCAGCTTGCTGCCGCGCTCGCCACCGGCAACACGCCGGCGGTGGTGTATGGCGCCGTGGCCGCCGCTGCCCTCGACGCCCTCCCGGACGGGCTGGCCGCAGCCGTCGTGCAGATCGACGAGGACGCGATCCTCACCGTGGACGGCGTGCTCCACGCCGGCAGCCCCGAGCGCCGCGCCGATCTGCATCGCCAACTGGCCGACCACCCGACGCGCATCCTGCCGCTGGTCGAAGCCGGGCCCGACGGGCGCTACCCGCTGTACCGGCTGGTGGTGGAAAGGGCCGTGTCGATCAACACCGCCGCGGCCGGCGGCAACACGAGCCTGATGACGCTGGCAGCGTGAGCTGCCGGCCAGCGGGAAGGAAGATCAGAACGGATCCGCAAAGCGCGGATTGGCGACGAACTCCTCGTCCGTCAGGGTCTTCAGGAAGGCAATGATGTCGGCCTTGTCGCGGGCATCCAGACGGATCTTGTCGATGATCGGGTCTTTCAGCGGATTGCGACGGCCGTCGCCCTTGAACGGGCCGCGTGTCACGTTGCGGCCGTGGGCGGCGTAAAAGTCGAGCACCTCTTCAAGCGTTTCGATGGAGCCGTCGTGCATGTACGGGCCCGTCAGCGCGATGTTGCGCAGGCTCACGGTGCGGAAACGCCCCATGTTCTCGGGCTGGGGCATCACGCCGATCAGGCCCGGATTGTCGTCGGGGTAAGCGCCCTTGCCATCCACGTTGTAGAGGCCGGTGTTGTGAAACGGCCGCGGTACGTCGCGGGTGGTGACGTCGTAGGTCTGATCCGAGAAGTTGTAGCCGCGGTGGCATTCCGAGCAGCGCGCTTTGTCGCCGAAGAACAACGCCCGGCCCCGCTCCTCGCGCTCGCTGAGGGACAGCTTGCCGGCCAGCGCCTGGTCGTAGCGGGAATTGCCGGAGATCACCCCGCGCTCGAAGGTCGAGATCGCCCGGATGATGTTCTCGAAGTTGATCGGCTCCGCCTGGCCCGGAAACACCTTGGCGAAGCGCTGCCGATAGTCGGCGTCGGCACGAAAGCGGCCCAGCACCTCGGCCTTGTTCTCGTCGTTGATGCCCAGTTCGATGGCCAGGTTTTCGACGAACATGGGCACCACCGCCTGGATCTCCAGCGTCGTCTGGGACGGGTTGGCCCAGGTGAGCGTGGGGTAATAGGCCACGTTGGCGATGCTCATGGCGCTGCGCGCGCCCACATCACCGGTCGAGCCGACCGGCAGCGCGCGCCCGTCAGTGAACGCCAGCCGCTGGATGTGGCACGAGGCGCAGGCCTGCGTGCCGTTGCCCGACAGGCGCTTGTCGTAGAACAGGCGCCGGCCAAGCTGAAAGCCCTCTTCGGTCATGGGATTGTCGGCGGGCACCACCGGCCGGGGAAAGCCGGCCGGCAACTGCCAGGTCCACGCGGCTGCCGGCTCCGGGGCGGGCGGCACGGCATGCCGTCCGCCCTGCCAGAGCCAACCGCCGACACCGAGGATGGCCACCAGGCCACCGATCCATATCGAACGGTTCATGCGCTTACTTCACGCTGAAGACCGACTGCGCCACCGTGGTGGACATCAGCCCGGAGCTCAGATCCAGCCCCAGCGCCTTGAAGATCGGGCCGCACTCGGGGTCGGTCGTACCAGACATGCAACCGGCCGCACCACCCGCGTCGTACTGCAGGTCGGCGTTCTTGAAGAGCTGGCCGACGTCGAGCACAACCTTCTGGGACGATGGATTGAAGCTGTTGAAAGCCAGCTTCACGCGGTTGGGGTTGGTGCAGCTCGTCGGGGCCGTGGTGCCCACGGTCGGATCACCGGAACACCCCGTCGAGCCCAGATGCACGACCCACTTCGAGGTGGTCGAGCTGTTGGGCTTCTGAACCGGGGTGGTCGGCCAGAACTCGAGCTTGGTGAACTTGCGGCCGGACTGCCACGACCAGGCCATCGCGCTGTTCTGCAGCGGCAGCGAGTTGGCGGTGTCGGCGGCGTTGCTGTGGTTCTGCCGGACCATGTCGGGGCCGTACAGGGGAACGCCCACCACCATCGTCACGCCGGTGTAGGTGCCGGGCTTGACCTTGCCGGTGATGCTGGTCACGTAGCCGGTGGCCGGCGAGCAGGTCACGTTGGCGTAGGTCGCGCCGCTGCTCACGGTGTTGTAGCCGAAGTTCAGCAGGGCCAGGCCTTTGGACTGGCCGGCGTTCTCGGTCAGCACGACCGGCGTCGCGTTACCGTCCTGATCCACAAGGGCCACGTTGCTCACGTAGAAGCGCAGATCGACCAGCTTGCCGGTCGAGGTCTGGGCGGCCTGCGTCGTCGCCGCGACTGCCGACGTATTGGTGGGGGTGTGATCCCACAGCTGGGTGCTCGCCAGCGTGACCACGTCGCCGCAGCGCACCGATGCACCACCGCTCACGACGTCGAAGTTGATCGTCACGTCCTGGGTCGCGGCGCTCTGGGACGCGGTGTCGGCGCTGGCCTTGGCCACCACCGCCGCCGTCACCGTGGCGAGGCCTGTGCGCGTGCCGGTGCGCAGGTCGGACATCGCCTGGGTCAGGGCCGCGTCCTGCAGGGCCTTGATCTGGGCGTTGGACGACAGGCCGTCCTTGACGGCTTCGTAGTAGCTCTTCACGGAGGCGGTGAGCGTGCGGGCAATGGTGTGCGTGCCCGTATCGTTTGCCGACAGGTAGTTGGCGAAGAGGTCGGCGGGGGCCGTCTGGCCGGCAGCGGCAAGGTCCGCCTTGACCGCCGCGACGGCCGCATCCACCGTGGTGGCCGCGCCGCTGTCGAGCTTCTGCTGGACCAGGGTGGAGATGGGGCTGACGAAACCGGACTTGCCAGCCGGCGCCTTCAGCACGAAGGACTTGCCGACGGCGGTGCCAGTATCGGAATCCACGGCGCTGGCAGGCACCTCGACCACCAGCGGGTAGGCGCCGGCGTCGCTCTCGGAGAGTCCGCTCAGGGAGTAGGCGCCGCCGGAACCGGTCGTGGTGGTGGGCTCGCCAGTGTCACAGGCGCCATTCCTGTTCTTGTCCAGACAGACCTTGGCACCACTCAGATAGCCATCCGCAACACTCCCCGACAGCGTGGAGCTGCCCGACGAACTGCTGCCACCGCCACCACCACACGCAACCAACGCCATTGCGCCCGCCAGGGCAGCAGAAATCGATTTTAATTTCATTGAGTCCTCCCGAATAAATAAAAACAATTATATTTTTTCGGGATGATTCAACTGTGCGACAAATCGTCGCCAAATAGGATGGAAATTAAATCCTATTTCATCAAGCCAACAAATATCACTTTCTCGTAATGAGCTGAGACCGCGGAACGCCCCCCATCGTGCCATCACTGCCATATCCGGAAAATGCCGTCCCGGTCATGCAGGTGTCCCCCATCATGCCGCCGGGCGCGCAATCGGCGTAGGCCAGCAAGGCCAATTGCGCAGGGGTAAGCGTGGCGGTCGGATCATCGGGAACGAAAATAAGCGCATAGGCGTTTCCGGGGTTTGCCCCAGGCGACCCGTAATAACGCCCACCTACCGTCACCCCCTGCTGCGGCGACCAGCCATCGCCGGTCGCGCTGCGGAGGAAGGTATTCGTGGTGTTGTTCCGGAAACTGGCGACAAAGGTGCCGCCCAAAGCTGCATCACGCCAGCTGACGAGCTGGTAATCCAGAGTGAGCCATTTCATCGAATCGCCGGGGTAGCCCGTCGAGCCACCGGTCATGGATTCGCTCAGGATGCCTTTGAGATCCGACACCGTGCCTGCAGTGAAATTGAAGGTGAAGGTCCCGATGAAGATCGAGTTGTTGGGCTGGGTATCCGGCTCGTAGAAGGTCTCGACCACCTGATACGCGGTCGTGACCGGCACCGGCGCCGACGCGCTGCCCGTGCCCACGGCATTCTGCGCAGCCACCGAAAGCGCGTAACCGCGGCAGTTGTTCGGGCAGGCGACGGCAATCGGCGAGGCCGTCCCGGAGGCGGTGATGCCCGCCGGCACGGACGTGACCGTGTAGCCGGTGATCGGGCTGCCGCCGCTGTCGGTTCCACCGAAGCTGACGAGCACCGAATCCGCCACCGTACCGGGCGCCGCCGTCACGCCGCCCGGTACGCCGGGCACCCGCACGCTCACCGGCGCGCTCACCACGATGGACTGGGTGACCTGCGCCGCGGCGTGGTAGTTGGCATCGCCCGCCTGATTGGCCGCGATCACGCAGTTGCCGGCCAGCAGCGCCGTGACCACGCCGGAATCGGGAACCACCGAGCAGACGCCCGCGCTCTGGCTGCTGAAGCTCACCGGCAGGCCCGAGGTGGCCGATGCCGACACCACCGCCGTGCCGCCCAGGCTGAGGCTGGGCGCCGCACCAAACGTGATGCTCTGCACCGGCGAGAACGCCACCGGCAGCGTGAGCGTCGCCTCGGGCGCCTGGGCGTACCGGCTGTTGCCGGCCTGATTGGCCGACACCACGCAATTGCCGAGAGTCAGGCTGGTCACCAGACCGCTGCCCGCATCCACGCTGCACACGCCGGGCGTGGCGCTGCCATAGCGCACCGGCAGCCCGGAGCTGGCCACCGCGACGACGGTCGCCGTGCCGCCCTTGTTGAGGACGGGCGCCGCGTCGAAGCGGATCGTCTGGGTGTTGGCTTCGATGGCGGGGCCGTCGTCGCCACCACCACCGCAGCCCTGGAGCGCGAGGCTGCCCGCGCAGGCAATGAAAAGGGCTTTCCGGACAAGGAGATCGAATTGCATCGGGGAGCTCGGAGGATCAGAAGTTCAGGTTGAGGGCGACATTGAAGGAGCGCCCGCGGCCCGGCACGACGTAGCCCCAGGGGATGCCACCGGTGGTCATCGACGCCCCCTGGCCAACATAGGCGCCGCCCAGCGGAAGGGCGTAGGTCTTGTCGAAGACGTTCTCGATGCCGGCATCGAGGCGCGCCATCTTCCACTGGTAGCTGCTGCGCAGGTTGAGGAGGCCGTAGCCCGCCGTCGGAATCTCGTTGCGCACCTGGGAGACGTCACTCTTGCCCTTCACCAGCAGGACTTCCGCGGTGTTCGTCCAACCGGCAAGGCGATTCACCAGCGCGAGCCTGGTGTTGAGGGGCATCATGTTGTAGAGGTTGTCGCCGGTAGTGGTGTTTTCGCCGCGCACGTAGTTGAGCAGGCCGGTGGCCGAGAAGCTGCCTAGGCTCTCGGCCCGCCCGAGCAAGGCCTGGCCGGAGAGCTCGAAACCGTACAGGCGCGCCTGCTGGTTGACGTACTGCAGATGCACGAAACCGTCGGTCCTGGTGAGGTTCTCGGCGCTGCACTGGCCGATATCGCAGCGCCGCGCGTCGATGTAGTTCTCGACGTAGCTGTAGTGGGCCGTCGCCTTCAGGCTCCAGCGCGTCTTTTCGGCGTCGTTCCAGTCGCCGCTGAGGCTGACCGTGTGTGCCACCTCGGGCCGCAGATCGCCATTGCCGACATAGCCGTTGCCGTCGCCCACGAAGTTGTTCATCAGCGCGGCCATCGGGTTGGTGGACCACGGATAACGCTGGTACAGGCTCGGCGCCCGGGACTTGCGGGCGTAGCCGCCTTCGTAGCGCCGGGTGCCGTCGGGGGCGAAGCGCAGCAGCGCGGTGAAATCCCAGTTGTTGTCCACGCGCTTGTGGTCGCGGGCGTTGAAGGCCGCGGCATCATTGCCCCAGGATGCGGCGAGGCCGTTGTCGTAGCCCTGCACGGCCGCCGCGTCGGTGGTCACGCGGGTGCCGCGCACGCCGATCAGACTGGTCCATTCAGGCTGCCAGCGGGCCTCCCATTCGGCGAAGAGATCGCTGCGGTAACGGCGGCCGTAGTCCACGTTCCAGAACGCATTGGGCCCCATCACGCCACCCACCGGCGGCCACCAGTCGTAAAGGATGTACGACTGGTATTCGCTGCCTACCCGTAGCAGATCCCGATCCGACAGCGTCACATTGGCCTGCACCAGGGCGTTACGGGTGTGGGCCTTGCTTTCCATGGGCATTCCGGTGCCGTAGGAATAGCGATCCTTGCCCATGTCCATCTGGTGACGCACATCCTGGTCGGAGAACCGGGCCTCGAGCGCCCCCCAGTCGAACTCGCCGAAATAGCGCAGGTTGATGATCGTGTTCTTGTTGTCGGTCATGTCCATGCGCTGATTGGGGAAACCCTCGAAGCCCACTCGCTGCTCGCTGGCCGTCAGCTGCAGGACATGCCGGTCCTGCCTGAATGCGATACCGACCTCGCGATTGTGCGCACCGGAAAACCCGCTCGAACCCACCACGTCGCCGGGGATCGGGGCGCCATCCTCCCTCCCTTTGGCCACGGGCTTGAAGACACCCCCGGCCTTGTAGTTGCCCGAACGGGCCTGGGACTCGCTGTAGGAGAGGTTGAAGCGCTGCCCGACCCACTCGACGCCAGCGTTGTAACCCACGGCGTTGCCGTTGCTGTGGTAATACGAACCCAGCGTGCCACTGGCACCAGCCTCGTCCGCGCTGCCGGCAAAGGCAGGTGGCGCCGAGCGGACCTGGATCACCCCGCCGATGCTGTCACCCCCCACGCTCACCGGCGCAATGCCCGGGTAAACGGTGATTTCCGCAACCTTGCTGGGGTTGATGTACGAGAGCGCAGCGTTCATGTGATTGGGGCAGGCCGCCATCAGGTCGGCGCCATCCACCTGCACGCGGATGCGATCGTCCGCCATGCCCCGGATCACCGGCAGCCCCGAGATGCCACCGGCGCTGTACACGCTCATCCCTGGCACATCCCGCAGAAGCTGGGTGGTGTCGGCCACCCCGGCGCGCCGGGCGGCGATATCGCTCTCACTCATGTCGATGGAGCCGAGCCGGGGGGCGGTTGAACGCTTGAAGGCAGGGGCGATCACCGTCAAGGTGTCCAGGGTGGTTTCCTGCCCGTGGGCAGACATCGAGAACGTCGCCAGCAGCGCGACGAGCGGTCTGACACAGGTCATTACATCCGGCCCACGCCGACGCCCGTCGGACTCTCCAGGGATCCGGCCGGCATGCACTTTTACAAGCTGACCCGGCTCACACCTATACTTTCGATCCATTACCCGATTTCCGCTCAAACGATGAACGCGTCCCTGCAGCCAGACCGCTGCAATGGCGTTCGCCTCACCGCTACCGACCCTGACCAATTCGGCTGCCAATTAAACGAAATTGACAATCCATTTCGAGGGTGAAAATTATTCTGAATGAAGACGTCCCGCGCCGATTTTACGGTGCGCTCCGATCCGGAATGATGCGACATATGGCCGCATATTCCTGGAAACACCCGATGGCGAGCAGCCACCAAATTGACGACCAATCTTCAATTCATCACCAATTGACGATGAATTGAGTCTGTCAGAAATCTTTTCAGGGGAGCGTCACCCGATTCAAATCGATAGACCGGTGCCGCATTTGACGGCGGGTAATGAAGCATGAATGGCGGCGCAAATCGCCGCATGCGTCCGGGCCGGGGATCTGGACCACGCGCAACGCAGGCCGGCTTCTTGCCGCGTCTAACGACGCTTTCCCGATCAGGCAAAAAAAACGGCACGGACGCTTTCGCATCCGTGCCGTTTCCGCAACCAGGCGGCCCGATGTTCCGGGCCACCTACTCCCAAACGGGATTACTTGCCGTTGTGCAGCTTGAACACCCACACGGAACCGCCCTGCTCCAGGAAGTTCACGCGACGGGCCACGTCGCCGCCCCACAGGGGCACTGCGCCGCCCCAGCCGGACACCACGGCCACGTACTGCTCGCCGTTCTCCATCCAGGTGACCGGGGGAGCGACCACGCCGGAGCCGGTCTGGAAGGACCAGACCTCCTTGCCGGTCTTGGCGTCCAGCGCCTTCAGGTAGCCTTCGGGGGTACCGTAGAAGGTCAGGTTGCCGGCCGTGGTCAGCACGCCGCCCCACAGGGGAGCGAAGTTCTTGTTTTCCCAGACGATCTTGCCCGAGACCGGATCGACCGCGCGCAGCGAACCGATGTAGTCGTCGTGCAGGGCCTTGATGGTGAAGCCCGCGCCCAGGTACGCGGCGCCGCGCTTGTACGAGACCGGCTCGTTCCAGATGTCCATCGCCCACTCGTTGGCCGGCACGTAGAACAGGCCGGTTTGCGGGTTGTAGGCGATCTGCTGCTGGTTCTTGCCGCCCAGGAAGGACGGTGCAGCCGTGACGTTCCGGCCCTTCTTGCCGTCGGCGCTGGCGGTCGGGTCGCCCGGACGGTTTTCGTCCACGTAGATCGGACGGCCGGTGTTCATGTCGAAGCCCTTGGCCCAGGTGATGTCCTTGACGAAGGGGAAGATGTTCAGCGGCTTGCCGTTGGTACGGTCGAGCACGAAGAAGAAGCCGTTACGGTCAGCCTTGCCGCCCGCCTTGATGATCTTGCCGGTCTTCGGGTCCTTGTAGTCGAAGGACACGAATTCGTTCACACCGTCGAAGTCCCAGCCGTCGTGCGGGGTGGTCTGGTAGTGCCAGACGATCTTGCCGGTATCCGGGTCGATGGCCACGGTGGCGGACGAGAACAGGTTGTCGCCGGGGCGCAGGTGGCTGTTCCAGGGAGCCGGGTTGCCGGTGCCCGCGAAGATCAGGTTGGTTTCCGGATCGTAGGTGGCGCCGTTCCAGGTGGCCGCGCCGCCGGTCTTCCAGAGGTCGCCGGTCCAGGTGGCGTTGAGGGTGCCGGAGATGCCGTTCTCGACCTTCTCGCCGTTCACCCACTTGTAGCCCATGTGACCTTCGACGGTCGGGCGCATCCAGACCATCTTGCCGGTCTTGGCATCGCGGGCTTCCATGCGGCCCTGCACGCCGAACTCGCCACCGGACACGCCGGTGATGACCAGACCCTTGACGATCAGCGGCGCGGCGGAGGCGGAATAGCCAGCGGCGTAGTCGTCGATCTTGTCCTTCCAGACAACCTTGCCGGTGTCCTTGTTGAGGGCCACGAGCTGGGCGTCGAGGGTGGCGAAGATCACCAGGTCGCCGTAGAGGGCAGCACCACGGTTGATCACGTCACAGCACGGCATGATGCCTTCGGGCAGACGGTGCTCGTACTTCCACAGCTTCTTGCCGGTCTTGGCGTCGAGGGCAAAGATGCGGCTGTAGGAGGCCGTCACGAACATCTTGCCGTCGTGCACCAGCGGCTGGGATTCCTGGCCGCGCTGCTTCTCGCCGCCAAAGGAGAACGACCAGACCGGAACCAGGTTCTTGACGGTCTTGGTGTTGATCTTGTCCAGCGTGCTGAAGCGCTGACCCTGCTGGCCAAGGCCGAAATGAACGACGTCGCCGGTGGTCTTCGCATCGTTGAGGATGTCGGCGTCGGTGACTTCCTTCGCCTGGGCAGCGCCAGCAACCATCAGCGCTGCAGCGATGATCGACATCGCAAACGGCTTTTTCATATTTTTGCTCCTTTGGATCATTGAATGTCTCCTTCGAGAAGGTGCTGAAGCACACGACGGACGGGCCACCTCCCGGCCACGTCCGAGTACGCAGCACGGTCAATCCGCAAAAGCCGTGCCATCAACGCGGCCGCATCACGGAAATCTGCATTTCGGGAAAATTTCCCGATATAAAAAGGGCTGTTGGCAACAATGAAACTTTTAATAGCTTGCGCCAATCCCGGCCTGACGGGCAATTCGCCCGATACAGCTGCTTCATTCCTCACCAAGTGCTCCAAACTGCAACAGCCCGACGCGGAACACGTTACGCCGGCACACGGCCACCGGGCAGCGGAAGCCCCCGCCCGGCATCCCCCACCGCCGTTTGAGGCCCTCCGGCCCGCGCCACAACCTCAGGCACGAAGCTTGCAGCCGTTCATCTCATCATAGAGCGCGCCGCCCACGAGCAGGCCGCCACGAGGAGACCAAGCTTGAAACTACTGCACGCCCTTGCGGCCGGGGCATTCGCCGCCGCCTGCACCCTGGCCCATCCCGCCAGCCCGCCCCCCCAGGCCGACCCCCTGGAATCGCCCCGCTGGGGCGACGTGCGCAAGGAATTCTTCCCGGCCAGGGCCCGCGTCCGCTTCGACAGCCGGGTCAAGGTCACCGCACCGCTCACCGCCGAGAACGCCCTCAACGTGCCCGTGAGCGTCGACGCCGGCGAGCTGACCGACGTGCGCGAAGTCGTCGTCTTCGCCGACTTCAACCCCATTGTAAAAATAGTACGTTTCGAGCCCACCGGCGCCCATCCCGGGCTCGGCTTCCGGATCAAGCTCCAGCAATCGTCCCCCGTCCGCGCCGCGGTGCGCACCGGCGACGGCAGCTGGCACGTGGGCGGCGCCTGGGTGAACACCGCCGGTGGCGGCTGCACCCTGCCCTCCGCCGGCAGCGCCTCGCCCGAATGGCAGAAGCGCCTCGGCGAGGTGAGCAGCCGCGTGTGGGCCAGGAAGGAAGGCGGCGAGCGCATCCGCCTGCGGGTGATCCACCCGGAAGACACCGGCCTCGCCGCCGGCGTGCCGGCCTTCTTCATCCAGGATCTGCGCCTCACCGATGAAGCCGGCCAGCCCCTGATGCACATCGAGGGTTTCGAACCCCTGTCCGAAAATCCGGTCTTCACCGTAGACATCCCCGCCGCCCGCGCCGCCGCCGGCTACCGGGTGAGCGGCCGCGACAACAACGGCAACACCATCTCGGCAGCGATCGAAAAATGAAGCGCGTCGCCCGAACCCTCACCGCCACCTTCACCCTCGGCTGGGCCCTGCTGCTGGCTGCGGCCGACATGGACTACGGCCTCGCTCCCGAGCAGATCGCCCCCGACACCTGGGTGCTCACCGGCCGCAGCGAAGACTTCAGCACGAAAAACGGCGGCAACATCGTCAACACCGCCTTCGTCGTCACCTCGGCTGGCGTGCTGGTGATCGACAGCGGCCCGTCCCGTGCCTACGGCGAGCAGCTGCGCCGGGCCATCGCCCGGGTCACCGACAAGCCTGTGGTGATGGTGGTGGACACCCACCATCACCCGGATCACTTCCTCGGCAACCAGGCTTTCCCGAAGGAAACCCTGGCCGCGCTGCCCGGTACGATCCACGGCATTCACACCGAAGGCGGCAACCTCAACGAGAACATGTATCGGCTCACCGGCGACTGGATGGCCGGCACCGAGCCCGTCGCCCCGGCCCGCCAGCTCGCCGCCGGCCCGCTGCAGCTGGGCGACCACCGCTTCGAGCTGCTCGCCCTCGATGGCCACACCGAGGCCGATCTCGCCGTCCTCGACCGCCAGACCGGCGTGCTGTTTGCCGGCGATCTGGTCTTCAACAACCGCGCGCCTACCACGCCCCACGCCCGCCTCGACGCCTGGAACGCCGCCCTGGCAAAACTCGAAGCCCTGCCCTTCACCCGCCTCGTGCCCGGCCACGGCCCGGTGAGTACCGACGGCGCCCCGATCCGCCAGACCCGCGCCTGGCTCGCATGGCTCGATGAGACCCTGCGCCAGTCCGCCGAAGAAGGCCTCGACATGACCGAGGTGCTGGCCCTGCCGCTGCCCGCCGGGTTCCGCCGGCTGGCGGTGTCCGAGGCCGAATACCGCCGCTCGGTCGGCCAGCTCTACCCCGCTTATGAGCAGCGCGCCCTCGCCCGGGACGGAAAGACTGCCCGATGAACGCCGCACCCACCTTCGCCATGCCCTGGCCCGAAGTGCCCGCGCCGCGGATCAGCCGCCCCCTCAAGCTGGCCATCGCCGCCTCCATCGGCGTGCATGTGCTGGCGCTTGCGTGGCAGCACGATCTCCTGCCCAAGCCGGACGACACCCCGCCCACCCTGAACGTCGTGCTCCGCGCCCCGGTGCCGGTCGTCCAGCCGACCCCGGCGCCCGAACCCGTCGCCCGCGTCGAGCCTGTCGAGCCCCCCGCCCCGCGGATCACCCGCCCAGCCAGGGCCGAACCCATCCCCGCCCCCCGCCCGGCGCCGGT
>NZ_BSPX01000085.1:0-17409 GCF_030161255.1 Zoogloea oryzae | reverse complement strand
AGGGCGCCAAGGCAGGCGAACAGGGTCGCAACCCGCCAGTCGGGGAGCGGTGGCCGTGCCGGCGTGCCCGCCGGGGGCGTTGGAGGCGGAGCGATGGCCGGTGAGGCGGGCTCGCCGGGGCTGGCGGGCAGGGGCAGGGGTTCGAGTTCGAGGGCGCCGCCCATCGGCCGCGCGGGGGCGGGATCGGTCGGACGACGGTTTTCGTCGGCCTTGCGCAGGGCGTCGAGCAGCAGGCTCATGGCGTGACGCCCGGGGCTGACGGTGCATCGGGCTGCGGAGGGGGGAAGTTCCGGCTGCCCGGACGGGGCGTGTCGGTGAAGAAGCCGGGGCCGGGCAGCTGGCTGCGCAGGTGCGGCGTGGCGGCGACGAGGTTGGGTTCGCGCACCACCACCGGGCGCAGGAAGATCACCAGCTCGGTCTTCTGGATGGCGTTGTCGCGGTTGGTGAAGAGTTCGCCGAAGAGCGGGATCGCCCCGGCGAGCGGCACCCGGCCGGTCTTGTAGTCGATGCGGTCTTCCATCAGCCCGCCGAGGATGGCGGTTTCGCCGTCGCCCAGGCGCAGTACGGATTCGATCTCGCGGGTGCGGATCTGGGGAACGAGGTTGGCGATGTTGGCGGGGATGTTGGGGTTCGGGTCGCGGCGGAAGTCGGCGATGCTGGAGATCGTGGGGCGGACGTTGAGGATGACCTCGTCGGCGTCGCTGACCTGGGGTGTGACGGTCATCACGAGGCCGACGGACACCGCCTGGGGCGTCGTGGTGACGGTGGTGAGCGCGCCTGCGTTGGTGGTCTGGGTGGTGTCGGCCCGGACGGCGAAGTAGACGAATTCCTCGACCACCTTGATGACCGCTGTCTGGTTGTTGAGCACCGACAGCTTGGGGCTGGACAGCACCTTGACGGTGCCGAAGCCTTCGAGGAGGCGGATCGTCGAGTCGATGCCGTTGGCGCTCTGGTAGCTGGCGCTGAAGGGCAGGATGGCGTTGCCGGTGCTGGTGCCCAAGGTGGGGCCGGTGAGGCCGAAGCGGGTGCCGCTGGCGAGGATGCGACTCCATTCGATGCCCTGGCGGTAGGTGTCGGACAGGCCGACTTCGAGGATGGTGGCCTCGATGAGCACCTGGCGACGGGCTGCGGACATCACCTGATCGATGAATTCGCGCACCTTTTCGTGCTGGCGGCCGGTGGCGCGCACGGTGACGACGCCGGTCTCGCGGTTGGCGATGATCGAGGCGGCCTCGCGGAAGGTGGATTTGTGCACCACCGTGGTGGTGGCGTTCTGCATGGCGGCCGGATTGGGGCTGGCGGCGAAGCCGGCGGGCTGGCCCTGGACAGGGCGGGCGTTGCGGTTGCGCCCGGCAGATCCGGCGGGCGCGGCGCCGGTGCCGATGCCGGTGCCGGTGCCGGTGGTCGTGGTGGTCTCGACGTTCTCGACGACGGTTTCGCTGGAGCCCTCGGGGAGGAGCTTGTCGGTCTCGCGCAGCAGATCGCGGAGGTTCTTTTCGATGGACTCCCAGAACTGGTTGCGGGAGGCGTTCTCGATGCGGGTGGCGGAGACGTTGCCGCCGGTGATCGGCGTGCCGGCGGGCAGGCCGGTGCCGGCTGCGTGCAGGTTGCCGGTGCCGCTGGTGGCGATCTGGGTGTTGGTGGAAACAGTGCCAGACACGCTGCGGCTCAGGTTGACGTAGTCGATGCGGTAGGTGCGCAGGAAGGGGCTGTCGGGCATCACCGCCAGATTGGAGCCATCCAACTCGTAGCGCATGTCCACTTGCCGGGAGATGCGCGCGAGAATCTGGGGCAGGGTCTGGTTGATGGCGTTGAGGGTGACCGTGCCGCTGAGGCCGGGGTGAATGTCGATGTTGATGCGGGCGTCGCGGGCCAGGGCGAAGAGCAGATCCTGGATGCGCAGGTTGGTGACGACAACCGAGTAGGTTTCCGCCGCCGGAGCGGGCGTGGGGCGGGGCAGGGGGATGAGGTCGGCGACGATGGGGGGTATGCCTTTCGCACGCTCCGCCGGAATCCCCTGCGCGCCGATGTGGCCCGGCGACGGCGGGTTGGATGGCATGGATGCGCATCCCGCTGTGGCCAGCGCCAGTGCGCCTGAAAGCCAGGTGAAGAAATTCATCGTCTTACGTGTATGTCTTTTTTTACAGCTCCTGATTTTATGCCAAAATTGTTTTCCTGTGGGAGGCTTGTGCCTGCAAGTGTCCTGTTACGGCGTCGTGGATCGGGGGTGGGTGAGTGTCCCGGCAGTTTTTTGCAGGAAAAAGCCTTACACGGGTGTAAGTCATGTGTAAGATTGAACGACTCTAATCTCGGCCGGATCAAGGACCGAAACACCGTACAAAAAAAGACAACAACGGTGGTACCCAGTCGTACGGCCTTCGTCCCCCGCCAGCAAGGTTTCAGAGCATCCAACGTTGCACACTCATATAAACACGAGGAGAGGTGAAAAATGACGAACGAAACCCCCCAGAAGCTCTACTATCCGTCTGAAGAGGTGGTGAAGAACGCTGCCGTGTCGGGCATGGAAGCGTACCGGGCTCTTTGCGCGGAAGCTGCGCAGGATTACGAAGGCTTCTGGGGCAAGCGCGCCAAGGAACTGATCGACTGGCAAACCCCGTTTACCCAGGTGCTCGACGAGAGCAACGCCCCGTTCTTCAAGTGGTTTGCCGATGGCAAGCTGAACGTCTCCTACAACTGCCTTGACCGTCAGGTCAACAACGGTCTGGGCGACAAGGTCGCGCTGATCTTCGAAGGCGACAAGGGCGACGTCTCCAAGGTTACCTACAAGGATCTGCTCGGCCGCGTCAGCAAGTTTGCCAACGCGCTCAAGAGCCTCGGCGTCAAGAAGGGCGACCGCGTCGTCATCTACCTGCCGATGTCCATCGAAGGTGTCGTGGCCATGCAGGCCTGCGCCCGTATCGGCGCCACCCACTCCATCGTGTTCGGCGGCTTCTCCGCCCAGTCCCTGGCCGACCGGATCAACGACGCCGGCGCCGTGGCCCTGATCACCTCCGACGGTCAGAACCGTGGTGGCAAGGCCCTGCCGCTCAAGTCCATTGCCGACGAAGCGCTGGCCAGCGGCTGCCCGTCCATCAAGAACGTCCTGGTCGTCAAGCGCACCGGTGGCGAAACCGCCATGGTCGCCGGCCGCGACATCTGGGCTGACGACCTGCTCGCCACCCAGTCCGACGTCTGCGAACCGGAATGGGTTGAAGCCGAGCATCCGCTGTTCCTGCTCTACACCTCCGGCTCCACCGGCAAGCCGAAGGGCGTCCAGCACTCCACCGGCGGCTACCTGCTGCACGCGATCCTCACCATGAAGTACACGTTCGACATCAAGCCGGACGACGTCTTCTGGTGCACGGCCGACATCGGCTGGGTCACGGGCCACACCTACATCACCTACGGCCCGCTCGCCTGCGGCGCCACCGAGATCGTCTTCGAAGGCGTGCCGACCTACCCGGACGCCGGCCGTTTCTGGAAGATGATCCAGGATCACAAGGTCAACATCTTCTACACCGCGCCGACCGCCATCCGCTCCCTGATCAAGGCTGCGGACAACACCCCGGCCGTGCATCCGAAGAACTACGACCTGTCCTCCCTGCGCATCCTGGGTTCCGTCGGCGAGCCGATCAACCCCGCCGCCTGGGAGTGGTACTACGAGAACGTCGGCGGCAGCCGCTGCCCGATCGTCGATACCTTCTGGCAGACCGAAACCGGTGGTCACATGATCACCCCGCTGCCCGGCGCCACGCCGCTGGTCCCCGGCTCCTGCACCCTGCCCTTCCCGGGCATCCAGGCTGCGGTGGTCGACGAGACCGGTACCGAAGTGCCGTGGGGCCAGGGCGGCATCCTGGTCGTCCAGCGTCCGTGGCCGTCGATGATCCGCACCATCTGGGGCGATCCCGACCGTTTCGTGAAGTCCTACTATCCGGCTGACTTCCAGGGCAAGCTGTACCTGGCTGGCGACGGCGCGATCCGCGACAAGGACACCGGCTACTTCACCATCACCGGCCGTATCGATGACGTGCTGAACGTCTCCGGTCACCGCATGGGCACGATGGAAATCGAATCCGCCCTGGTGGCTCACGAGAAGGTTGCCGAGGCTGCCGTGGTTGGCCGTCCGGACGATCTGACCGGCGAAGCGATCGTGGCCTTCGTGGTGCTGAAGGGCGCCCGCCCGACCGGCGACGAAGCCGTCAAGGTCATCAAGGAACTGCAGAACTGGGTTGGCCAGGAAATCGGCCCCATCGCCAAGCCGAAGGACATCCGCTTCGGTGAGAACCTGCCGAAGACCCGCTCCGGCAAGATCATGCGCCGTCTGCTCCGTCAGCTGGCCAAGGGCGAGGAAATCACCCAGGACACCTCGACGCTGGAAAACCCGGCGATCCTGGAACAGCTCAAGTAATCAACCGCATCACCCGCCCCGGCCCTGTGGCCGGGGGCGGCCAGCGCCCCGGTGCTTCCCCCGAAGCGCCGTAAAAACAACAGCGTGTGCCGCACGAAAGAATAAACAAGGGAGGAGCCCGGTGCTGTCAGGCCGGGAGTGTGAGGGGGAGAAACAGGCGCGGACTCCGCGCCTTTTTCTCGTCCGTCGTCCGCGTGACGGCGGCGGGCGCCAAGGCGCGTCGCAACCCTCGCCAAGTCTGTCTGTACGGGTTATAAGCGCAGGGTGACATTGCGCGACGGGAGGACGACATGATCAAGGCGACACTGACCGGCCAGCGTCTCGTGGCCCTGTTCCTGCTCGGCGGGCTGCTGGTGAACTATCCGATCCTGTCGGCATTCGACTCGGCCCGGATGTGGTTCGGCATTCCCGTGCTGTATCTCTACGTTTTCGGCGTGTGGGCGGCCCTCATCGTGATGATGGCCCTGGTCATCGAGCGCTAGGAGCGCAGGCGTGATGACCGGAACCACCATCGTCGCCGTCTCCTTCCTGTACCTGCTGCTGCTGTTCGGCGTCGCCTACCTGGGCGACAAGCGGGCGGATGCAGGGCGTTCCCTCATCGCCAACCCGACGATCTACGCCCTGTCGCTGGCGGTTTACTGCACGACCTGGACCTACTACGGCAGCGTGGGGCGTGCCGCGTCGTCGGGGCTGGGCTTCGTGCCGATCTTCCTCGGGCCGACACTGGCGGTGGCCCTGTGGTGGTTCGTGATGCTGAAGATGGTCCGCATCGCCAAGACCCACCGCATTACCTCGATCGCCGACTTCATCGCCTCGCGCTACGGCAAGAGCCACCTGCTGGGCGGGCTGGTCACCGTCATCGCGGTGCTCGGCGTGCTGCCCTACATCGCGCTGCAGCTCAAGGCGGTCTCGAACAGTTTCACGATCCTCTCGAACTACCCGGCCATCGTGATGCCGGCCAAGGTGGGCGCGGGCTCGTGGCTGACCGACACGGCGCTGTACGTGGCGCTGATCATGGCGGCCTTCACCATTCTGTTCGGCACCCGCCACCTGGACGCCACCGAGCGCCACGAGGGGATGGTGGCGGCCGTGGCGTTCGAGTCGCTGGTCAAGCTGCTGATCGTGCTGGCTGTCGGCATCTACGTGACCTTCGGGCTGTACGACGGATTTGCCGACATCTTCTCCCAGGCCGCCGAGCGGGACGACCTGCGCCGGCTGATGGAAATGGGCGCCGGCGGCAATGGCTACGGCAGCTGGTTCTCGATGACGCTGCTGTCGATGCTGGCGGTGATGTTCCTGCCCCGCCAGTTTCAGGTGGCAGTGGTCGAGAACGTCAATGAAAACCACCTGCGCCGGGCGATCTGGCAGTTTCCGCTGTATCTCCTGCTGATCAACATCTTCGTGCTGCCCATCGCCCTGGGCGGGCTGATGACCTTTGCCGGCCAGGATGTGGATGCCGACACCTTCGTGCTCACCCTGCCGATGGCGCAGGGCCAGGGCTGGCTGGCGCTGCTGGTGTTCATCGGCGGGCTGTCGGCGGCAACCGGGATGGTCATCGTCGAGACGATCGCCCTGTCGACGATGGTCTGCAACGATCTGGTGATGCCCGTCCTGTTGCGCTTCCGGGGCCGCTCGCTGCTCGGTCGGGAGGATCTCTCAGGCGTGCTGCTGGGCATCCGCCGCGGGGCGATCATCCTGATCCTGCTGCTGGGCTACCTGTACTTCCGCGTTGCCGGCGAGGCCCACGCGCTGGTGAGCATCGGTCTCATCAGCTTTGCCGCGGTGGCCCAGTTTGCCCCGGCGATGATCGGCGGGATGTACTGGCGCGGCGGCACCCGGCCCGGTGCGCTGGCCGGGCTGGCCGGGGGCTTCGGGGTGTGGCTGTACACGCTGCTGCTGCCGTCCTTCGCCAAGTCGGGCTGGCTGCCGGCTGAGTTCCTGCAGGGCGGACTGTTCGGGCTCGAGGCGCTGCGGCCCCAGGAGCTGTTCGGCATCGTCGGGCTCGATCCGATCGCCCACAGCCTGTTCTGGAGCCTGTCGGTGAACATCGGTGCCTACCTGTGCGTGTCGCTGTGGCGGCGGCCGAATGCCGTCGAGGCCGGCCAGGCGATGCTCTTCGTGGATGTCTTCCGGCAGAGCCGGCCCGCCGGGGGCGATTTCTGGCGTGGCAGTGCCCGGGTGGGCGATCTGCTGCCGCTGATCGGCCGCTTCATCGGCCGCGACCGGGCCCTTCATGCCTTTGCGGATTACGCGCGGATGCGCGGCGTGGCGGGGGTCGAAGCCCTGCAGGCGGATGCCGGGCTGGTGCATTTTGCCGAGACCACGCTGGCCGGCGCCATCGGCGCGGCATCGGCGCGGGTGATGGTGGCCTCGGTGGTGAAGGAGGAGCCGCTGGGGCTCGACGAGGTGATGAACATCCTCGACGAAGCGTCCCAGGTGCGGGCGTACTCGAAGCAGCTCGAGCAGAAATCCACCGAGCTCGAGGCCGCAACCCGCGAGCTGCGCAGCGCCAACGACCGCCTGAAAGAGCTCGACCGGCTGAAGGACGACTTCATGTCGTCGGTCACCCACGAGCTGCGCACGCCGCTCACCTCGATCCGCGCCTTCTCCGAGATGCTGCTTGAGGATCCCAAGATCGACCTCGAAGAGCGGAAACGCTTTCTGGGTATCATCGTCAGCGAGACCGAGCGGCTGACGCGGCTCGTCAATCAGGTGCTCGACATGGCCAAGATCGACTCGGGCCATGCGGAGTGGCAGACCGGGGAGGTGGACCTGATTCAGGTGGTCGAGCAGGCTGCGGCGTCCACCAGCCAGCTCTTCAAGGACAAGGGCGTGGCGCTGGAGCTGGCCCTGCCGGCCCAGGTGCCGACGCTGCTGGCCGACCGGGACCGGCTGGTGCAGGTGGTGCTCAACCTGCTCTCCAACGCGGTGAAGTTCGTCGCGCGGGACACCGGCGCGGTGTGGGTGACGCTCAGCCAGGTTGCCGACGGCCTGCGTGTGGACGTGCGGGACAACGGGCCTGGCCTCACCGCCGAGGAGCAGCTGGTTGTTTTCGAGAAGTTTCGGCAGGGCGGCAACACCATGACCGACAAGCCTCAGGGGACGGGCCTCGGCCTGCCGATCAGTCGCCAGATCGTCGAACACTATGGCGGCCGGCTGTGGGTCGAGAGCCGGGCGGGGGAGGGCGCGACATTCTCGTTTCTGATGCCTTGCGGGAAATCAACAGAAGCGAACGCTCAAGCAGGATAAACTACAATTTCATGCGCCGCGGATGGGGGCGGGACGTGCGTCCCTGTTTCAGACGGCGGAGGGGAGGAAGACAAAATGACCAAAAAAATACTGATCGCCGACGATGAGCAAAACATCGTCATTTCCCTGGAGTTCCTGATGAAGCGCGAGGGCTTTGCCGTGTGCATCGCCAACGACGGTCAGGAAGCCCTCGACAAGGTGCGCAGCGAGTCGCCCGATCTGGTGCTGCTCGACGTGATGATGCCGCGCAAGAACGGCTACGAGGTGTGCCAGGAGATCCGTGCCGACGCCGGGCTGCAAGGCACCCGCATCCTGATGCTCACGGCCAAGGGGCGCGAGACCGAAGTCACCAAGGGCCTGGCGATGGGCGCCGACGGCTACATGACCAAGCCCTTCTCGACCCGCGAACTGGTCGCCAAGGTCAAATCCCTGCTGGATATCCCGGCATGAGCCCGAAAGCCCGGCAGGCGCTGGCGATAGCCGCGGCCTGCGCCCTCGTCGCCGGCGTGCTGGCGGCGGCGGGCTTTGCCGTGTGGCGCGATCTGACGCCCGAAGAAAAGGCGGTGATCGAGCCCGTTCTCAACCCGCGGCTGGGGCTGCTCATCATGATCTCGATGGTGGGCGCAGGGGCGGCGGCGGTGCTGATGAAGTCCTTCGCTCAGTCGGCCATTGCCGAGCCGGCATTGCTGGCGGACGAAGTCGGGCTGATCGTCGGCACCGATCCATCCCGTCGGGTCAAGCCGGCAGGCTCGCCCGAATTGCAGCGCATTGCCGAGGCGGTGAACAACCTCGCCGATCAGCGGCGCAGCCTGCAGGAAGACGTGGAGGCGCGCATCCGCGAGGCCCGGCTGTCCGTCGAGGAAGAGCGCAACCGCCTCGCCGCGCTGATGTCCGAGCTCAACCAGAGCGTGGTCGTGTGCAATCTGGATGGCCGCATCCTGCTCTACAACAACCGGGCGCGGCTGCAGTTCAAGGCGCTGTCGGATGCGCCAACCGCCGCTGGCGGTGGCGAGATCATCGGCCTCGGGCGCTCGATCTATCTCGTCTTCGAGCGCAGCCTGATCGTCCATGCCCTCGAGAGCATCCAGGAGCGCATCCGCCGCCAGAGCGCCCAGCCGATGGCCAACTTCGTCACCACCACCCGCGCCGGGCAGCTGCTGCGGGTGCAGATGGCGCCGGTGCTGGCCACGGGCGGCGAGCCCGACGCCGAGCCGAGCGTCACGGGCTTCGTGCTGATGCTCGACAACATCACGCGTAATTTCGAGGCCGAGACCAAGCGTGACCAGATGCTGCACACCCTCACCGAGGGCAGCCGTTCGTCCCTGGCCAACCTGCGGGCCGCAGCCGAGATGCTGGAGTACCCCGATCTCGACGCCGATCTGAAGGAGCGCTTCCTGAAGGTGGTCCGCGACGAGGTGGAGGGCATGAGCCGCCGCCTCGACGAGACCGCCAACGCCTTTGCCGACTCCCTCAAGACCCGCTGGCCACTGGACGAGATGCTCGGCGCCGATCTGGTGGCCGCCGCCCAGCGCCGGGTCGAAAAGAAGCTCGGCCTGCCCACCAAGCTGGAAGGCATCGATCCGGACGTGTGGGTGAAGGTGGATAGTTTCTCGCTGCTGCAGGCCATCAGCTATCTCGTCAGCCGGCTGTCCGATGAGTTCGAGGTGCGCGAAGTGCGCTTCCGGCTCACCTCCGCCGGGCGGCTGGCGCATCTGGACCTCATCTGGTCCGGGCAGGCGATGAGCACCGAGACCGTGATGGCCTGGGAGCTCGAGCCCATGACCTTCGCCGGCGAGAGCTCGCCCCTCACGGTGCGCGACGTGGTCGCCCGGCACGACGGTGAGATCTGGCTGCAGCGCGAAAAGACCCAGCACCGCGCCTTCTTCCGCCTGCTGCTGCCCTCGGCCGCGCCCCAGAACGAAGTCGAAGCCACCACCTACCTCAAGGGCGACAGCCGACCCGAGTACTACGATTTCGACCTCTTCAAGCAGACCGAGGCCAGCCACGCCCTGGACGACCGCCCGCTCTCCGAGCTGGCCTTCACGGTGTTTGACACCGAAACCACCGGCCTCAACCCGTCGGAGGGCGACGAGATCATCCAGATCGGTGCAACCCGCATCGTGAACGGCAAGCTGCTCAAGTCCGAATCCTTCGATCAGCTGGTGGACCCGCTCCGAGAGCTGCCGGAAGCCTCCACCAAGATCCACGGCATCACGCCGGAGATGCTGGTCGGTCAGCCGTCCATGGCCAAGGTGCTGCCAGCCTTCCACGCCTTTGCGGAAGACACCGTGCTGGTGGCCCACAACGCGGCCTTCGACATGCGCTTCCTGCAGCTCAAGGAAGAGAGCACCGGCATCCGTTTCACTCAGCCCGTGCTCGACACCCTGCTGCTGTCGGCGGTGCTGCATCCCTCGCAGGAGTCCCACCGTCTCGAGGCGATCAGCGAGCGCATGGGCGTGAGCGTGATGGGGCGCCACACGGCGATCGGCGATGCGATCGTCACCGGCGAGGTCTTCCTGCGGATGATTCCGCTGCTGGCCGAGATGGGCATCCGGACCCTTGGGGATGCACGCAAGGCCTCCGAGAAGACCTACTACGCCCGCGTGAAGTACTGAGCGGCCGCCGCTCATGTCCTCAGCCCAACGCAGTGGAGGCCTGACGGCGCTGCTGCGTCGCCCGCCGGTGCATGCGCTCCCCGAGGCGAGCATCCGGGAAGCGCTGCAACGGATGGATGCGGCGCGGGTCGGCACGGTGGTCATCGTCGATCCGGCCCGGCGCCCGCTCGGGATGCTGACTCTCCGCGACGTCATCGACCGAGTCGTGCTGCCCGGTGGCGATCTCGGCGCACCGGTGGCTGGCGTCATGACCGGCGGTGTGGTGGCCCTGCCCGGCGATGCCAGCGCCCATCTGGCCCGGCTGATGCTGGCCCGGCACGGCCTGCGCCATCTGGTGGTCACCGACGGGGCGGGCCAGCTCGTCGGCGTGCTCTCCCGGAGCGATCTCTACGCCAGCCGGTTTGCCGGCTCTGATGATCTTGTCGAGGCGATCCAGTCTGCGCGCGGCGTGGTCAGCCTCGCCAAGGCCGCGGCCCGGGTGCGGGAGGCCGCCACGGCAATGGTCGAGCTTGGTGAGGGCAGCGGTGCGCTGGGCGAGTGGATCGCCATGCTCAACGATCTCGTGGTGCAGGCAGTCATCGACCTGGCCGAAGCCGAGATTGAAGTGCCGCTGGTGCCCTGGTGCTGGCTCGCCTTCGGCTCGGAAGGGCGGCTGGAGCAGACGCTTGCCACCGATCAGGACAACGGGCTGATCTTCGCCTGCAGCGCAGATGATGATCCGGAGGCGCTGCGGGCAGGCTTCCTGCCCTTCGCCCGGCGGGTCAATGAGATCCTCGACGCCTGCGGCTTTCCACTCTGCAAGGGCGAGGTGATGGCTGGCAATCCACGCTGGTGCCTGTCGCTGGGCGAGTGGCGGGCGTGCTTTGCCGGCTGGATGCACAGCGGCACGGCCGACGATCTCCTCAACGCCACGATCTTCTTCGATTTCCGTCCCCTCGCGGGCGACTGGCAGCTGGCGGCGGCGCTGCAGCGCTGGCTGCTCGGCATCGCCGGCGATACCCCGCTGTTCCTGCGCTTCATGGCGGCAAACGCCCTGCGCAGCGGGCCGCCGCTCGGGGTGCTCCGGGATTTTTCGGTGGATCGGGAAACCGGGCTCATCGACCTGAAGCGTGATGGCAGCCGGGTGTTCGTCGATGCGGCGCGGATCTACGCGCTGGCCTTGGGGGTTGCCGAAACCGCCACTGTCGGCCGCCTGCAGGCGGCCGGTGAGGCGCTGAGCTGGCCGCGGCGGGAGGTGAGGGCGCTGGTCGATGCCTTTGGCTTCATCCAGCAGCTTCGCCTTGCCAGCCCGCGGGAGCCTGGCGGTGGAGCCAACCAGATCGCCCCGGCGTCCCTGAACGAGCTCGAGCGGACGTTCCTGAAGGAGTCTTTTCGTCAGGCGCGGCGCCTGCAGCAGAAGCTCCAGGTCCGGTATCAGTTGTAGTGCCGCGGACGGGGGCTATACTCGCCCCGTGGCCGTACGGCCAGGAGCGGGAGAAAGAGGCTTGTGAGCCGGGACAACAACGACAACAGTGCGGAAACGCGCACCGCCGCAGCGCGATACTGGAAGACGACCCTGCGGCTGACCGCGGGGCTGCTGCTCGTCTGGGCCGCGGTGAGTTTCCTGCCCGGATGGTTTGCGGACGAACTCAATTCGGTGGTCTTCTTCGGCTGGCCTTTCGGCTTTTACATGGCGGCGCAAGGCGCGCTGATCGTGTTCCTGCTGATCGTCTGGCTCTACGATTTCTGCATGACGCGCCTCGAGCGGCGCCACGGCCTCGACCCCGATGACTGAGGCCGCGCAACGATGAGCTCCCCAGCCAGCCTGTCCCGGCGCGTCTGGCGCTATTACCTTTTCTACGCAGCGGGCTTCTTCAGCCTGGTGGCGATGCTCGCCGTGGCCGAGCAGTTCGGCCTGGCACCCCGCTGGATCGGCCAGATCTTCCTGTTTGCGACGATCGCCATCTACGCCGCCATCGGCGTGATGAGCCGGACTTCCGACGTCTCCGAATACTACGTGGCGGGGCGGCGGGTGCCGGCGCTGTTCAACGGCATGGCCACCGCCGCCGACTGGATGAGCGCCGCGTCCTTCATCGGGCTGGCGGGCACGCTGTACTACGCCGGCTTCGAGGGGCTCGCCTTCGTCACCGGCTGGACGGGCGGCTATGTTCTGGTGGCGCTGCTGCTGGCGCCCTTCCTGCGCAAGTTCGGACAGTTCACGATTCCGGATTTCCTTGGTGCGCGATACGAGGGGCACTTTGCCCGGGTGGTCGGCGTGTTTGCCGGCGTGCTGGCGAGCTTCGTTTACGTGGTGGCGCAGATCTACGGCGTGGGGCTCATCACCAGCCGTTTCATCGGCATCGAGTTCGAGATCGGCGTGTTCGTGGGCCTCGCGGGCATCCTGGTGTGTTCGTTTCTGGGTGGAATGCGGGCGGTGACCTGGACGCAGGTCGCTCAGTACCTGATCCTCATCGTCGCCTATCTGGTACCGGTGGGCATCCTGTCGTACAAGGTGACCGGCGTTCCGCTGCCCCAGCTGACCTACGGCAAGGTCCTGCAGGATCTGGGTGTGAAGGAGCTGGAGCTGTTCTCCGAGCCGCGGGAGAACGCTGTCCGCGTGCAGTACCGGCATCGCGCCGAGGAGTACGCCCGCAAGATCGCCGACCTGCCCGACTCCCTTGCCGCGGAGCGGATGGCTCAGGTTCAGCGGGTTAACGAGCTGCGCACCCAGGGCGCGGCAGCCCGGGATATCTCTGTCGCTGAACGGCAACTGCGTGATCTGCCCCGTACCGCCGATGAAGCCCGCGTGAAGTGGGAGCGGGCCCGTCAGGACAGCCTCTCCCGCACCGTGCCACCGCCGCCCCACGCCGAAGCCCACCCGGGGGCCGATCAGGCTGCCCGGGATAGCGCCCGGCGCAACTTTCTGGCGCTCACCTTCGTGTTGATGGTCGGCACCGCTGCACTGCCCCACATCCTGATGCGCTACTACACGACGCCGACGGTGCGCGAGGCGCGACGCTCGGTATTCTGGTCGCTGTTCTTCATCTTCCTGCTGTATGTCACGGCGCCGGCCTATGCGGTGTTCGCCAAGTGGGAGGTCTATAGCAGTCTGGTCGGCTCCAACATTGCCACCTTGCCCCACTGGGTGGCCTCGTGGGGCAAGGTCGGCCTCGTCAAGATCGAGGACATCAACGGCGACGGCATCCTCCAGTTGGCCGAACTCACCATCAACAGCGACGCGATCCTGCTGCTGGTGCCGGAACTGGCCGGATTGCCCTACGTTGTTTCCGGGCTGGTGGCCGCGGGTGGCCTGGCTGCGGCGCTGTCAACGGCCGATGGTCTGCTGCTGACGATCTCCCACGCCCTGTCCCATGATCTCTACTACAAGATCATCAACCCGGAAGCCTCCACCCAGCGCCGGCTGGTGATCACCAAGTCCCAGCTGCTCGTGGTGGCGGTGGTGGCCGCCTGGGTGGCGTCGCTGCGTCCGGACAGCATCCTGTTCATGGTCGGGCTGGCCTTCTCGATCGCTGCGTCGGCCTTCTTTCCCGCGCTGGTACTGGGCATCTTCTGGAAGCGCGCCAACAAGTGGGGCGCGGTGACCGGCATGATCGCCGGGCTCGGGGTGACGCTCTACTACATCGTGCGCACCCATCCCTTCTTCGGCGGCAGCATGGCCGACGCCTGGCTGGACATCCATCCGATCTCCTGCGGCGTCTTCGGCGTGCCCGCAGGCTTCGTGGTGATTGCCGTCGTCAGCCTCCTCACGCCCCCGCCGAGTGCCGAGGTTCAGGCCCTCGTGGACGACGTCCGTCTGCCCGATCCAGCGAAAAAACGAAAACAGGCTTTGACATCCTGAATTCTTCATGTATAGTGCCGCCTCCACTTGGAGAGGTGGATGAGTGGTTTAAGTCGCACGCCTGGAAAGCGTGTTCAGGGTAATACCCTGACGCGGGTTCGAATCCCGCCCTCTCCGCCAAGAATTCCCCCGGATGGTTAGCGTGTGCCTTGCTTGTAAGGCGCGCGCTTTGCCACGTTCGTGGCGGCCGATCCGGCCGTGTTTTACCTTGTCCTACCGTTCGCATGACGGAGGGCTTTAATCCAGAAGGAGATCTCATGCGACATTACGAAGTCGTTTTCATCGTTCATCCCGATCAGAGCGAGCAAGTGCCCGCCATGATCGAGCGCTACCGCAGCCTCGTCACCTCCCAGGGCGGCCAGATCCATCGCCTGGAAGACTGGGGCCGTCGTCAGCTGGCCTACCCGATCCAGAAGATCCACAAGGCTCACTACGTGCTGATGAACATCGAGTGCGATCAGCCGACCATCGCCGAACTGGAGCACGGCTTCAAGTTCAACGATGCCGTCCTGCGTCACCTGTCTATCCGCACCAAGAAGGCTGTCACCACTCCGTCGCCGATGATGAAGGAAGAGAAGTCCCGCTCCCTGACCTCCGCCGACGAGGCCAAGCCGGCCGCCGAGCAGCAGCCCGCCGCCTGAGTTGCAGGAGCAGGGCCGCAACAGTTTTGAGATAGAAGGCGTCCTGGCCGAGATTGGTCAGATGCGTTACTCCCCCGGCGGTGTGCCGGTGCTGGCAGGACGCATCGAGCACCGGTCGCGGCAGACGGAAGCCGGGCTCCCCCGGAATGTGGAGCTCGAGTTGCAGGTGGTGGCCGTGGGTGACAAGGCAAAAATGCTAGCCGTCGCCCGTCTCGGCAGTACCGCCCGGCTCACCGGTTTCCTCGCAGCAAAAAGTCTGCGGAGCAGGATGCCTGTATTGCACATCGATACGATCGAATTTTTGGAAGGAACGAATCATGGCATTCAAGCCAGCAATGAAGCGTAAGGACGACCGTGGCGGTCGCAGCCTCTTCAAGCGTCGCAAGTTCTGCCGTTTCAGCGCAGAGAAGATCGAAGAGATCGACTACAAGGATGTGGACATCCTGAAGGACTTCATCACCGAAAACGCCAAGATCATGCCGGCTCGCATCACCGGTACCAAGTCTGGCTACCAGCGTCAGCTGTCCACCGCGATCAAGCGTGCCCGCTTCCTCGCGCTCCTGCCTTACACCGACCTGCACCAGTAATCCCGGAGAGACAGCATGCAAATCATTCTTTTGGACAAGGTTGTCAACCTGGGTGGTCTGGGCGACGTGGTCAAGGTCAAGGACGGCTATGCCCGTAACTTCCTGATCCCCCAAGGCAAGGCCAAGCGTGCCAACGCCGCCAACCTGGCTGAGTTCGAAGCCCGTCGTGCCGAGCTCGAGCGCATCGCCGCCGAGCAACTGGCCGCCGCTCAGGCTCAGGGCGAGAAGCTCGAAGGTCTGGCCGTCACCGTCAGCCGTAAGGCTGGTGTCGATGGTCGCCTGTTCGGCTCCGTCACCAACGCTGACATCGCCGATGCCCTCAAGGCTCAAGGCTTTGCCGTCGAGAAGTCTGCCGTCCGCATGCCGGAAGGTCCGCTGAAGGTTGTCGGCGAGTCGCAACTCGTCGTCGCCCTGCACACCGACGTGACTGCTACCATCACCGTCACGGTGGTCGGCGAGAACTGATCGGCTGGCGAGTACTCGCTTCGATCGAAAAGGGCTGCCTCGTGCAGCCCTTTTTGTTTTTAGTCCGGATTGTTCCGGGTGTTTCGTTCTACTGATGGACTATGCGCAAATCTCAAAATCATTCCGATGATCCCGTGATGTCGAATCTGCGCCTGCCTCCCCATTCGCTGGAGGCGGAGCAGTCCCTGCTGGGTGGTCTGCTGATCGACAACACCGTGTGGGACCGGGTGGGCGATGTCGTCAATGAGGCGGATTTCTACCGGGACGATCACCGCCGGATCTTTCGCCAGATCGCCCGCCTGATCGAGCTGGGCAAGCCGGCCGACGTGGTCACTGTCTTCGAGGCGCTCGAGAAGAATGGCGAGGCCGAGCACGTCGGTGGCCTGTCGTATCTGGGCGAGATTGCCAACAGCACGCCGTCGGCGGCCAACGTCCGGCGCTACGGCGAGATCATTCGTGAGCGCGCGATTCTGCGGAAGCTGGTGTCGGTGGGTGACGATATTGCCGCCAGTGCGCTGACGCCTTCAGGCAAGGACGCCAAGACGCTGCTCGATGAAGCAGAGGCCAAGGTGTTCGAGATTGCCGAGGCGGGCGCGCGCACGGTCAGCGGCTTCGTGCCGATCCAGCCAATCCTTGGTCAGGTGGTCGATCGTATCCAGGAGCTCTACGACCGCGATTCCCCTGCAGGCATTACCGGTGTCGCCACCGGCCTGGCGGACCTCGACGACAAGACGTCCGGCCTGCAGCCGTCAGACATGATCGTGCTGGCCGCTCGCCCCGGTATGGGCAAGACCTCGCTGGCGCTGAACATCGCCGAGCACGTGGCGATCGAGGGCGGGTTGCCGGTGGCAGTGTTCTCGATGGAAATGCCGGGCACGCAGCTGGCGACCCGTTTCCTGTCGTCCGTGGGGCGCATCGACCAGCACAAGATCCGTTCCGGCAAGCTCAACGACGAAGAGTGGCAGCGGCTCACTTACGCGCTGGGCAAGCTCCATGAGGCGCCGATCTTCATCGATGAGACCCCGGGCCTCAATCCGACCGACTTGCGCGCGCGTTGCCGCCGTCTGCATCGCCAGTGCGGCCGCTTGGGGTTGATCGTGATCGACTACCTCCAGCTGATGACCTCGCTGAAGGAGAGCGACAACCGCTCGGCCGAGTTGTCGGAGATCTCGCGGTCGGTGAAATCGCTGGCAAAGGAGCTGCATGTGCCGATCATTGCGCTCTCGCAGCTCAACCGAAGCCTGGAGCAGCGCCCCAACAAACGCCCGGTCGCATCGGATCTGCGGGAGTCCGGCGCTATCGAGCAGGACGCGGACATCATCATGTTCATCTATCGGGACGAAATCTATAACCCCGACTCGCCCGACAAGGGGATGGCCGAGCTGATCATCTCTAAGCACCGGAACGGCTCGACCGGCACCATCCCCATGACTTTCATCGGGGAGTTCACCCGTTTCGAAAACTTTGCGGGGATGAGGATGGCTGGTGGGGGGGATGACTACTGATGCGCTGTTTTGAATTAATTTCCCCAAACCTCTTGACGCCTTCTGATAGTTCTTTATAATTCGGCCCTCTTCGCAGCGCAGTTGTTCAGCGCGGTGGAGGG